>CALXTH010000016.1 GCA_944391365.1 uncultured Alphaproteobacteria bacterium
CGCCGGCATCCACAAACAGCCGCTGCGGTTGACACTGCTGAATAAAAAAAGCGGCCT
Source organism: uncultured Alphaproteobacteria bacterium (assembly GCA_944391365.1). Taxonomy (GTDB): domain Bacteria; phylum Pseudomonadota; class Alphaproteobacteria; order RF32; family CAG-239; genus HGM16780. Next base: position 58 of record CALXTH010000016.1, read on the forward strand.
GATTCGCCGCTTCAACCACATCAAGTTTGCTGTACGCCTCAAAACGATAACACCATCGCCCTTTACGAAAACAAAACACCGTTTTGTCATCACCGAAACGCGCCACATCCAACCCGATAACCAGCGGTGAAGTCGATGCATCCATCTTCGGCACAAAAGCCCGGCGCACCAACGCCGCCCCGATAAGTTTGGAACTTCCCTGCCGCACCGGCTCGCCGAGCCAGATATGCTCATAATCATCCATAGAGACAGCGCGGCACTTCTCCGCCTGAATCCGGATTTCTTCCGGACAAAACGGATTGTCGGTATAATTCACCTTGCGCACCAGTGTCCGCTCATCCGGCTTGGCGGCCAACGCCACCCACAGCGGATCATTTTCAGCCTCCCGGTTCATTGAAATCCAAATCTCCGACCCGTCTTTGCGGATCGTCGGTTCCAAAATCTCCCAGCTTTTTTTGCTGATGGTCTGTGCCTCCTCAATCCAGACAATATCCACCCCTTCCAAAGACTTTATTTTCTGCACATCCTGATCCCTAAGCCCCTTAAACACAAACCTCGTCCTGGTCAGTTTGTTTTCAATCCGGTCGCCTTTCATCACATAATCATCCAACCCGTAAAAAGCAATCCGGTCACACAGCAGCTTGTACACCGAGTCTTTAATACTGTCCTGAATCTCCCGCAGACAGGCAATAAACAATTTCCGGCGCCGCCCGAGCAACAACAGACTGTCCGCAAAAGCATAAGACTTTCCGCCCGCGCGCCCGCCATAATAAAACTTGTTGCGCCACTTTTCCGTCATCAACGGCGCAAACACCTCCGGAATCTGCGCCACCACTTGTTTCATCTCCCCTCCTTATCAACTAAAAAAATCATTTATATAACAAACAACAAAGTCGCTTAAATAAATTGAACCAACACCTGCACATTCTCCGCCTCAATCCCCTCATCTTCAGTCTCTTTATCCCCTTTGGGCTTGTCGAGTCCCAAAAGTTTGGCCTTTCCCATTGATGCGCTGACCGCCGACGCCGGAGTCTGCTTCTCCATCGCCAGACAACGCGCCGCCTCCAATTCATCAAGCAAACTGGCAAGCGAAATCCCCGCCCGGGTCATCGCCTCGGCCTGAAGCTTTTCCAAAGCCGCCCTCACCGCCGGTGAACGCATTATCCCGCCGGAAAGAACCGTCTTCTCCGAATACCCGGCCTGCCGTGCCGCTTTCCGCAACACACCGCAACGGACATAAGCCTCAATAAATTTCTGTTGCTTTAAGGTTAGTCTCTTCATCTCTCTCCTCCTCAGCTCTAATCCTCCTCTTTCAAAAAAATACTTCCGCCAATTGCCGCCAAAAAAAACGGCCGGCCAAATGCAACCGCACCCCCAACCGTTTTTTCTATCAGCATATCCGATTCTATATCAAAATCGAACAAAAATGTCCCCTACTTTTTTGTCCCGACACATCACTTTTTTGTCCCGACACTTTTCCCCGGGAACAAAATCACGGAACTCTAAAAAGCAAAAACCAAACGAACAGAGTCAGATCCTCCTGCAACTTTATTACATTTGCCTATAGAGAAGCTCCCCGTGATATCTGTCTTAAAACACCACGCAAAGATACTATCAATTTCAGACGATGACCAAATATACTCATAGTAAGAAGAAGCAGCCCCTAATTTTGTTCCTCCGGCAATAGCTATTCCAGCATTTACCTTAGTAAAATTTGTCTGATTATTAATATTATTCAAAACATCATAAGACGGTAAACACCACTTTTTGCCACCGACATTGTAACTATTAGCCTTGTTCGCTGCGGCAAAACGACTGCCCAAAGCAACCAGCTTTTGAGTATTGGTACAGCTGGCACCGGCCGCTTGCTCTCTCACTCCGGTTGAAGTATTATAAATACCCCAAGCAATATTAAGTCCTAACGATTCTACCATCATCACCCAGCCGCTTTCACTTGCTGTCTTCTCATAAACCACGACACCTAACAGCGTCTTATCATTAATTTTTTCATTTGAACAAGTCCCGTCAGAATAAAACAGCGTTCCAACCTTACATAGTGAATAATCTGACCCTTTGGGCTGACAAGCTCCATTTTTCCACTCATAGCCGCTTGCACACGTGCATTGAGCATATTTGCCACCGCAGGCAGAGCCTGCGCCACCGGCATAGCCGGTACCCGTACAGGTATATTGATAAGCAGATGAACAGGAAAGTGCACAGCTACTCCCGTTCCACGCATACTTTGTTGTACAGTTGCATTGAGTATATTTTCCACCGCAGGCAAAGCCTGCGCCACCGGCGTAGCCGGTCCCCGTACAACTATATTTAAAACCGTTCTCGGCACAAATTGAGGATTCATCTCCGGCACAAAACCACCCGTTGCCAAACGGGCATTTCAGTCCCTTACCTGGACACGAACTTGCTGTATAACCAAGCACCGCACAATCCTCCGTCACGACACATTGCCCAAAAGCCAAAACAGGAAAACAGGACAAACCTGTCCCCAAGAATAAATAAACCTGAACTTTCATGACACACATCCTTTATAACATCACACAGGATAGTATATCACACTTCAAAATTATTGTAAATCACAAATTCAATATAAAGACGAAAAAATGATGCAAAAAACCTCCCCTGTTGTATAAGGAAGGAAAAGAGAAGTAAGAAAAAGTATTATCGTAAACCTGATATATTCCGACGTTCTCTACATCTCTGTCATTGCGAGGCGAATTTATTCGCCGC
>CALXTH010000017.1 GCA_944391365.1 uncultured Alphaproteobacteria bacterium
ATAACAGATCGAACAATAACTTGGGATGCTGACTTATTTCAGCAGTCCCGCACATAGGAAAGGTCATTATATGATAAAAATTTTTGTTGGTATAGATGTTTGTGAAGAAAAACTGGATATTTTTTTGTATCCGGTTCAGGAATATGTACAATTCAACAACACTTCCCGCGGAATTACGGCTCTGTGTAAATTTCTCGGCAAGCATGAGATTGAGCAAATTGGCATGGAAGCGACCGGAAAACTGGAAGCGCTCTGTGCCGAAAAACTGATTAAATCCGGCTATAAAGTCAGCGTAATCAATCCGGCTCAAATTTGTTATTTCCGCCGTTCACTGGGGCTGAAAGCCAAAACAGATGTCATAGATGCAGAAGTCATTGCCCGGTTTACCGAGTTTAGAAAGCCCCCGGTTCAAGAAGCCAAATCCGAAACGCAGATTCGACTTTTTGAGCTTTCCATGCGGCGCCGCCAGCTGCTTTTTCAGAAAGAAGCTGAACGCAGCCGCCTGCGCCGGGTTAGAGATGATTATTGCAAACAGGATATTTGTGATCATATCAAATTCTTGGAGACCAGGCTGGAAAAAATTGAAAAAACAATGCTTTCCCTGATTGGTCAAGACAAAGAACTTCTGCAAAAACTGGAGATTCTGACATCAATTCCGGGAATTGGAATTATTTTAGCCATGGCATTAATTTGTCAGTTCCCTGAACTGGGAACGTTAAACCAGAAGCAGGCAGCTTCGTTGGCCGGCGTGGCACCATTGAATGTTGAAAGTGGAAAAATAAGCAAATACAAAGGAGTACGCTACAGCGGGCGTAAGATTGTCCGAGCCAATTTATATATGGCGGCTCTTGTCGGACTGAAGCATAATCCTTTGATTAAAGGGCATTATGAACGACTAACGGCTTTAGGAAAGCCTAAAAGAACTGCTCTCGGTGCCTGCATGCGAAAGTTGATTATTGTTGCTAACTCTCTCGTAAAAGAAGATAGAAAATGGAGAAATTAATTTTTTACTTGACTCTTTTTAAGACATAGGAAGACTGTTAACAGGAACAGCCCCGACGTTTTCGTGCAGAGCCTTATTAACCGCCGGCACCCGCCATAAATAACAGCAAAATGCCAGCATATTATTTCAAGTCGTTATGCCTAAACGACTCCTGTTAAAAGGGCTTCCAAACCCTGGCTGGTATATCTTTACCAGTTAGAGTTATTTTAGCATAGCAAACGTTAAAAATCAATAGACAAATAGGAAATAATTACAAATTTGGAAATCTCAAGAGATATGAAAACAGATATAAAGCAAAATATTATCTCTTGCTTTTTATTAAGTTAAAGCAGTTTTGAATTTCTTTTAGAAAAAGGTTTTGGCTTTATTGAGGGATTTGATGAGTTGGTCGATGTCGGCTTTGCTGCTGTAAAGTCCGAGGCTGGCACGGGCGACACTTTCGTACCCCATGCGGTGCACCAACGGTTCGGCGCAATGGTGGCCGGTGCGAATCGAGACACCCTCTTTGTTAATGATATAAGCCAGATCCTGCGGGTGAATGCCTTTGATATTGAAAGAAAAGACACCGCCTTTGCCCGGCGCCGTCCCGATGAGGGTCAGTCCGTCAACAGAGGACAGGGCTTCCGAGGCATAGGTTGTCAACTCCGCTTCATGCGCCTGAATTTCGGCCAAACCGATATTCAACATATAGCGGATGGCTTCCCCCAGACCAATGGCCTCGACGATTGCCGGTGTTCCCGCTTCAAAACGGGCGGGGGCATCGGCAAATGTTGTGTGTTCGTAGGTTACTTTTTTTACCATTTCACCGCCAAGCTGATAAGGCGGCATGGCTGACAAGATGTCATAACGGGCATATAAAACGCCGATGCCGGTCGGGCCGTAGGTTTTGTGTCCGGAAAAAGCCAGAAAATCGCATCCCCAATAACCGACATCCATCCGGTTATGCACGGCATATTGACAGGCATCAACCAACACCAGCGCCCCGGCGTCATGCGCGGCTTCGGTGATTTTGCGAATCGGAAAAACCGTGCCCAACACATTAGACATCGCCGTAACGGCGACCAGTTTGGTCTTTTCAGTCAGGCATTTCAGGTATTCATCCATGACAAAGCTGCCATCATCGGCGATTTTGAAAACTTTCAACGTAAAGCCGAGTTCATCACGCAAGACCTGCCAGGTCACCAGATTGGCATGATGTTCGGCCTCGGAGATTAAGACCTCATCACCGGGGCGGAGGTTTTGACGTCCCCAGGTGGCGGCAACCAAATTAATCGCCTCGGTTGCATTGCGGGTGAAAACAATCTCTTTATCGCTGGCGGCGCCGACGAAATGACGAACGACATCACGCGCCTGTTCATATTCAAAAGTAATCTGCTCAGACAATGTATAAGCGCCGCGGTGGACATTGGCGTATTTAGTGCTCATCATCTCGGCCATTTTTTCAATTACCGGCCAGGGTTTGAGCGCCGAAGCCGCCGTGTCAAGAAAAGTGTTCGGCCGGTTGTTGACAAAAGTATCAAGTTCCGGGAAATCTCTTCTTATTTTTTCAATATCATACATTGCATTTATGCCTTTTGTTTTGCATTTTCTGTCAGCCAGCCGCGTACCGGGGCAGACGGGACGGTATTTAAAACATCTTCCAGATATGCTTCTATCAGCATTTGTCTGGCTTCTTCTTCGCCAATTCCGCGGGAACGCATATAAAACAGCTGTTCTTCATCAAGCTCGCCGCTGGCTGCTCCATGGGAACATTTGACATCATCGGCAAAAATCTCAAGTTCCGGTTTGCAGTCGACTTCAGCCGTATCTGTCAGCAGAAGGGCTTTATGCAGCTGGCGGCCTTCAGTTTTGACGGCGTGGGGGGCGATGTGGATTTTTCCCTGAAAGACTCCTTTAGCCTCTCCGCCGATAACGCCTTTAACCAGTTGTTCTGAAGTTGTGTGTGCAGCCAAATGTTCAATATCCGTTGTGGTGTCCAGTGTCGCCCAGCCGTTCATTATATAAGCGGCATTGACTTCTGCCGAGGCTCCCTCTTCCATCAGGCTGACTTTTGTCTCATTGCGGGCGAGGTTGGCTCCGCGCTGGAGGCAAAAACTGTGATAACGACCATCAGCCCTGATTTTGACACCGTTGAAAGCAATATGGACGGCTTTATAGGCCTCATTTTGAAGTTTATAATGCGTTAATGCGGCGTTGCGGCCGATGAAAATTTCATTCACAATATTCGCAAAATAGCGGCTTTTTTCAATGCCGGAATAGTGGTGATACTCTACAATTTCGGCTTCGGCCCCGCTTTCGACAACAATAATGTTATGCAGGTTGAAAAACAGGTTGTCATGGCAGGAATGCGTGTGGCTGATGAGAGCCAGCGGCTTGTCCAGCTTTGTGTTTCGGCCGATATTGATATAGACCCCTTCATTCAGATAAGCGGTATTCAATGCACAAAAGGGATAGTGCTCAAGGTCAATATTTTTACCCAAGCGGCTTTTTATATCATCCACTTCACGAAAAGCTTCGACCAGCGGCATGACCTGTACACCACGGGGCAAATGCAGATGGCTATGGCTGAGG
>CALXTH010000018.1 GCA_944391365.1 uncultured Alphaproteobacteria bacterium
AGTCCCAAAGCCGAGACAGGATACGGATAACAATAAAGCATAGCGTATTTTCATCATAATATCTCCTTGCAAACTTCTTTCCTACGACTCCCATTATACCAGAAAAGAAAATAGTTGTAAATAATAAATTTCAAGAAAAGACGGAAAAATTGCACAAACGGGGAAGCTGCCACCGAGGCGGTGGGGCCATCGATTAGCGGTAGCTTGTTCAGTGGCTTATGAGGCGCGATGCTTAGATAGAGTTGGCGGAGAGTGGAGGGATTCCTCCTCTGTAGATATAGGGGAGGTTAGGAGGGGTGTGATTGTTTACATCTTTCACACCCTTCCTGACCCTCCCTAATTCTTCAGGGAGGGAAAATATGGATGATTTTTTTAGAGTCATACTCACCCGCCCTTGCGGGCGACCTCTTTTATAAGAGAGGTGGATTTAGGCACAGCCTGCGGCTGTGAAGTTTAAATTTGACCTGGATGTCCGGATCAAGTCCGAACATGACAGTTGCGAATCTTTCTGTGGATCGCCACGGCGAATAAATTCGCCTCGCGATGACGATTCTGATGATTTTTATAAACCCTTCCTGTCCTCCCCTTAACGGAATTAAGGGGAGGAACGTTGTGGCTTGTTGGTGCAGCTTCTTAAAAATTAATAGACAATTAGGAAATAATTACAAATTTGGGAATTTCAAGGAGGATTGCCGGGTAAACAAAGAGGAGGTTTTGCCCTCCTCTTTAGCTTTTTATAATTTGGCGATGATTTTTTTGGCGATTGTTTCATAAGCTTCCGTATAGGGACTTTCCGGTTCGGCAAAAACAATCGGCGTCCCATTGTCGGCATTTTCGCGAATAGCATAATGCAACGGAATTTCACCAAGAAAAGTTTCGCCCATCGCTTCGGCTGTTTTTTGTGCGCCGGCGTGGCCGAAAATATCTGCCCGGTGGCCGCAATGCTCACAAATATAATAACTCATGTTTTCAATTACACCGAGAATCGGCACATTAACCCGCTTGAACATGTTTATCCCTTTTACGGCGTCAATCAGGGCAATATCCTGCGGGGTGGAAACAATCACCGCGCCATCCATTCTGACTTTTTGGGACAAGGTAATCTGAATATCTCCGGTTCCGGGCGGCATGTCTATCACCATAATATCAATATCACCCCAGTTGGTGTCACACAAAAGCTGCTGCAAAGCACCACAGGCTTTTGCCCCGCGCCAGATCAACGGCTGGCTTTTGTCAATCAGGGTTCCGACAGACATTGACTTGATGCTCATATAATCAAAAGGTTCAAAAGTATGGCCGTCCATAGAATAAGGCGCTATGCCCTCATAGCCGAGCATGGTCGGGACGGAAGGGCCGTAAATATCTGCGTCAAACAGAGCAACTTTTTTATTCTGATCAGCCAGCGCCAAAGCCAGATTAACCGCCGTGGTTGACTTTCCGACACCGCCTTTTCCGGAGGCTACGGCTATAATTTTTTTGACACCCCGGATCTGCCACATGTCTTCAGGCTCTTTCAGCCCGCCAAAACTTTTGGCGGCCGTATAAATAACCGAGACTTTGGTTATTCCGTCCAATGCGGCGATATCTGTTTTCAGCGCATTGGTCAGTTTTTGATCTTCCGCGGCATTCACCAGCGTCACAATCGCCCGGCCGCCGATAAGTTTGATTCCGTCCAATTGCTCCGGTTTATAATATTTAAGCACACAGGCTTTTATTTTATCTTCGTCTTCCATGTTAATATCATCTTTTCTGTCGTTGTTTTTATGTAATCTTTATTATATATATAGAACGATTGCAACAAAATTAATTCAATGAGGTTGAAATATGTCTGACAAGAAAAACCCCTGGGATGACAGCGGCGATGATACTGCCAAAAAAGGACCGTGGGATGATGAGCCGGTCAAAATCAAGGTCGTTGACATCAAACAGGCCAAAAAACAGAAATCTTCCGGTGATTTTGAGTTTAATTTCAAATGGATTGTTCTGATTGTGCTTGTTTTATGGGGTGTCAGCGGGTTTTATCAGGTGCAGACCAATGAACAAGGCGTTGTTTTGCGCTTCGGACGGTATGTTGACACGACGGATGCCGGTTTGCATTATCACCTTCCCTATCCGATTGAATCCGTGCAGAAAGTCAGCATGACTCAGGAGCGAAGCATTAATCTCGGTGAAAGCGAAGCCTATACCGCCTCAAATGCCGCAGGAATCCGCGGCGGCGCCAGCAATGCCGATGCGCTGCGTTCGTTTACGGAAAGCCATATGCTGACCGGAGATGAGAATATTGTTGATATTAATCTGACTGTGGTTTGGAAAATCAAAAACGCCAAAGACTATTTGTTTAATGTCCGCAGCCCGGATGAAACGGTCAGAGTGGCGGCACAATCCGTTTTGCGCGAAATTGTCGGGCAATCCGAAATGCAGCCGATTATTACCGGGGACCGGGGCAAGGTTGAAGACGAAACAAAAGAAGAATTACAAAAACTTTTGGATGAATTCGGTTCCGGCGTAGAAATCGTTCGTGTCAAACTGCAAAAGGCCGATCCGCCCAAGCAGGTTGTTGATGCCTTTAATGAGGTTCAGCGCGCCAAGGCTGATCTGGAACGTTTCAAAAATGAGGCAGAAGCCTATCGGAACGAAGTTTTGCCCAAAGCCCGCGGTGAGGCTTCCAAGATAATCCAGGATGCAGAGGCTTACAGTTCAGCCGTTGTCAACAAAGCTCAGGGTGATGCCGAGCGTTTTCTGGCTGTTTACAATGCCTATAAATCCGGACGGGAAGTCACGGCAAAACGTTTGTATCTGGAAACTATGGAGAATGTGTTGGCAAAATCAGACAAAGTCATCATGGATCCTTCGGCCAAAGGCAGCAATGTTCTGCCTTATCTGCCGCTTGACAATCTGACCCGCAAGGAGGCTAAATAATGAGCAAAATCAAATTTTATCTGTCGGTTCTGGGTGTGGCCTTTTTGTTTGTGGCGGCCAATGCCCTGTATGTGGTCAATCAGGCGGAACAGGCTATTGTTCTGCAATTCGGGGAGCCGGTGCGTCTGGTCAAGGAACCGGGGCTTAAGCTCAAGGTTCCGTTTATTCAGAAAGTGGTCTTTTATGATACCCGTCTGCTTAATCTGGATCCGCCGGCGCAGGAAGTTGTTTTGAACGACAAAAAACGTCTGGATGTTGACAGTTTTACCCGCTATCGGATTGTTGACCCGCTGAAGTTTTATCAGACGGTGCGCTATGAATATCAGGCTGAAAGCAAGCTTAAGGAAATTGTAAACTCTTCGGTGCGCAAAATCCTCGGCCGTATTACACTGCAGGAGCTGCTTTCC
>CALXTH010000019.1 GCA_944391365.1 uncultured Alphaproteobacteria bacterium
CATTGATTCCGGCGGTATGGTTGTGGGGATGGTCTCTGGCCTGTAAAGTCAATTATCCGGCTTTGCTGCTGGCGCCGTTTGAATGGCTGAGAAACAGAAATCTGGCGCATTATAATGATGAGAGAATCGTTATTAAAAATATCGGACTGACAGAAGAAAAAGTTTCTGAAGAAGAGCTGATCAAAGACCAGCTTAAAAATCTTGAAAAAGAGATTGACGAAAACAAAGAAACCCTTAAAATTCGCGAAAATATCGCTGAAAAAATAAACAATCTGAAAAAATAAACTCTTATTAACCATATTGTGATAAAAACAGATAAAAAAGTTTTAGAGGTGCAGGATTGAAGCCTTTAGTCATTTTAACCAGAATTATGAGCGTCGGCCTCTTTTGGAGCGTGTTCTTCATTGAGGGCGTGCGGGTTATTATGCTCAGAAACTGGCATTTTGACATGTTTCAGACGGCTCATTGGCAGCATGCCTGGAATCTCTGGCTGTCCGGCTGGGTTATCAACACGCCGAAAGAGTGGGCTTTTGTTCTGATTATTCTGACATTTATTCCCCTGTGGCTGTCCGGCTGGGCGGCGCTCAGCATGATTCGCTGGGAAAAGGTTGTTCTGAAGGCGCTGCGGCTGCCATGGACGGCTTTGAAAAGATGTTTTTTCCGTCCGGTCAAAATTATTGCCCATTCGGCAGCTCCGGGTAAAGGTATCAAAAAGAAAAAATCTTACAAAGAAGTTCGCCCCCGCAGTTTGCGGATTCCGCTGGATGACCGGGCAGAACCACCTTTAAACGCTTCAAAATTGATTACCCCGACACAGAAAGTGAAGCCGCTGATGCCGGCCATTGCCGCAGCAGGGGCTCCTCTTCAGGGAACCGTCAAACCGACACTTCCGCCTTCTCCGACACCTCCGGCTCCTCAGGACGGGGCAGCTTTTACTCACTCCCTGTTTAATATGGACGGGGAAGATGATGATTTTGACTTCAACATTGACGATTTTGATTTAGATAAAGCCGCAAAACCGGAGAAAAAAGAGGAGGCGTCAACCGCCCCTGCCCCAAGCCGTTTTCCGGAACCCAAAGCTCCGGCCGTTTCCACCCGGCAGCCGCGCAGGGATAAGGACAGACGCGGCGGCGGTCCTGCTCAGACCGGCAGCAAAAACGGCAATGGTTCTCAGCCGCAAAACAATGGCAAAAAATCAGGATCGGGGAATTCGGTTCTTGATGTTATCCGCCAGCACGGTTATGAAACCATCAACGGTGCCACCATCCGGAATACGCTGGTTGATTTTATCGGTATTGCCAAAGAGAAAATTGTTTTGTGTCTGGTTGACAAGGAACCCGGCGACTGGCTGGCCGATGAAGAACGTTTTAATGATGAGGAACCTTTGTGGTTTTCCGAGAGCAGTCACCGGATTTCTCCGGTCCGAAAAATAGATCTGGCGCGGAAAGTTTTGCGGGAGAAGTTTCAAGCGGCCGGAATCGCTGCCGAAGTCAAAGCTTATGTCATTATATCTATCGGCAATATTATTAATGCTGAAGATATGTTTGAAATATGGGACGGGCTGAATGTCAAGGTTACCCGGATTGACCGCGGAACACCGAAAGAAATCTGCCTGTTTGCCAAAGAGCTTGAAGATGCCGGCGGGGCGGCAGAGCGGGATGCTTTTGAAAGAATCAAAAAACTAATCAGAAATATCGCATAAAGAGGATGCTGGATAATGGCTTTGAAGAAACGAGGCGAAGAGTGGGAAGAATATGATAATGCCGTGCAATGGATGGTTGTTACGGTGGTTATCTCCTTGGTTTTGACGATTGTTCTGGCAATTATTTCCCTGCCGCTCGGCTATCTGGTCGGGTCAGGAATCTCGCAAGCCAGTATGGATGAGGCTATTCGTTTTATTAAAACAATTTTTAATGATCCGGCCTATTTGTTCTCCCGTTACGGAGCCTGGTTCAACCAGCTTTACGGTTATCACGGGCCATTTGCCGTTAGTTTGTGGCTGCCGATTTTGCCTTTTATTACGCTGCCAATCGGGCTGGTTATCGGGATTATGAGCAATCCTTACCGGTTTCAGTCCAATATTCATGGTTCGGCACGTATCGCTACCGAAAAGGATATCCGAAAAATGCCCTTGCTCGGTTTTGACGGCTTTTGTCAGGTGGTCGGCAAATTTAACAACAAGTTGCTGATGCTGAAAGAAACACTTTCCACTCTGTGCTGCGCACCTCCGGGAACCGGTAAAACAGCCGGCGTGGTGGTGCCGACAATTTTTAATTCCAAAGGGCTCAGCATTATCGTTAACGACCCCAAACCGGAGTTGTGTTACAGCACGACCGGCGCCCGGGCCAAAGAAGGGCCGGTATTTGTTATTAACTGGGGAGCAGAAGACAATCCGGCGGAGGGAATTTATTATCCCAGTTGGAATCCGTTGTCACCAAATGCTTTGCCGGCTCCGGGACCTGACCGTGACATGTATGTTGATTCCATGTGTAATATTCTTGTGGAAGATCCCAAAGGCGGTGCGGACCCGCACTGGTCAAAAACCGGTCGTTCGGCACTGACGGGCTTTATTCATTTTGTTTCTTTCAAATGTGAAAAAGCCCGGGCCAATGATTATTTTATCGGCCGAATCTATGAGGGAAAACTTGATGATGAAGACCGCCGGGTGTTGGAAAGCTATTATCTGGAAATGCACGACCCGATGGCGGCCAAAGCTATTCAAGATTTGCGCAGCGGCAATCTGACCATTGATAATTATCTGCCTATCGGCACTTGGGCTCTGCTACCGGAGAAGTGGATTGGGCATGAGCCTTGTCTGGCGATGATTCTGGAATGGATTACCGAGGCTCAAATCAAGCAATCTCAGGAAATCAAGCGCCGTTTGGATGAAGGTGACCAGATGGCCGCAATGGCTGATCCGATGCGCGATTTGCTTCAGGATGCGATTGACGAGGCCCGGAAATACGGCTATTCGCAGCGTTGTATTGTTGAGCTCAGCCAGCTCAGCGCCATGCCCGACAAAGAACGTGGCTCGGTGTTGTCCACCGGTTTGGCCGGTATCGGTATTTTCAAAAACTCGGCAGTGGTTTCGCGCACCAGTTTTTCAGACCTGCAATTCAAAGACCTGCGTGGGATGAAAGACCCGATTACCGGCGAATGGAAGCCGATTTCGGTTTATTTATCCGTCAACCAGGTTGATGCGCGGGCGCTTGGTATTATCAGCGGAACTTTTATTGAGCTGATGTCTTCTTATCTGATTGCCAATCCGCCCAAGTTTGTCAACAAAACCGACGGGCAGATGGGGCCTTTCCCGGCTTTGTTTGTGTTGGACGAGTTCCCGCAAATGCCCAAGCTGAAAGCGATTATTGACGGACCGGCCGTCGGACGCGGACAGAAGGTTTCGTACCTGCTGATCGGGCAAGACCTCGGGCAAATCTCGGGAAAATACGGAAAGGATGACCTTGAAACCGTGATTTCAACAACGGCCTGCAAAATCATTTTGTCGCAAAACAACGAAGTGACGGCACAGCGTTTTTCAAAAATGATCGGAAACAAAACGGTGCAGACAACGTCTTATTCCAAAAACGAAGGTATGGGCAAAGGCGCCAACCCGTTTTCAAAAAATGTGTCTTATCAGTTGCAGGGAACATCCGTTATCAGCACAACGCAGCTGCTCAGTCTGCCGATGCTCAAACAGGTCGTGTTAATGCAAGGGTCGATTGACCGGCCAATTATGGCGGACTCACCGCGCTGGTATTTGGACAAGAAGATGAAAGCTTTGGCCGCCCTGCCCCCGGCGCCGAATGTTCCGGACTGGATTGTGGCACAACGTGAGGATATTAACGAAGATATGCTTGCCAAGCTTGGTATTGAATATGATCCCGAAGATGATGATTTTGAGGAGGAAGAAGACGAATAGGAAGCTGAAGCACCACCGAGGCGGTGAGGGCATCCGTTTTTGGGAGATATATTATAGAGATTGATACACAAAGAAACCGCCGGAAAATCCGACGGTTTCTTGTTACAGGTGTGTAAAAAAACAATAACCCGGGTATAGGCTTAAAAATGTAAAGATTACAAATACACTCATACCGAAAGCACATGCTCCTTCGCGATAGTCTTCTTTTTTGATAAAAGCCCTAATCCCCAATATTAGTCCCGGGATTGCCACAACAAAGCACATGCCGCATAGCAGTCCTGCAACTACCCTGATCTCTTCGTTTTCCTCTGCTCTTTTTTCTTTCCACTTTTCAGGAGACAAACTCTGAAGGGAAGAAAGCTCTTTTTCTGCCTTTATCCACTCCTGATATTTGCTTTCCCGTTCTGCTTCGGCTTTTTGCAAAGTTTCTTCGTCGTTTGAAAGTGATGAAGAACGACGAAGTTCAGCAACCGCTTTGACCAAAGAATCCCTTGACGCTTTGATTGGTTTTATTTTCTCATTCAGAGGATTTTCCCAGACATCAAAAGTCACCATCTTTTCACGAAACGCTTGAAGATCGGCTTCGTTTTCAACCCTGGTCAAACGTTGATCATTAACGTACGTGTCCCGTGTTTTTTCAACAGCCAGTCTTTGACTATCCAAAAGTGCCAATTCTGCAGTCAGCTTTTTTACCAAATAATCATTTTGCTTAATCTGTTGATTAACCTCCATGATGTTCCATTTGATGTTTTGGACTTGTGCTTCGGCTTTTTGAAGTTCGGCCAGTTTATCCCGGGCATTTTCTTCCGCCTCTTTTATCTCTTTTTGCTTATAATGGGATATTTTGAGCGAAAGCTCCTCGGCTTCGGCTTTTTGTTTCTCTGCTTCTGCAATCAAAGCCTCCTGGCGTTCACGTTCAGCTTTTTCGATACGGCGTTGCTCAGCTTCTACCTCGGCTTTTTGTTTTTCTACCTCAGCTATCAAAGCTTCCTGACGTTCACGTTCGGCTTTTTCGATACGACGTTGTTCGGCCTCGGCTTCAGCTTTTTGTTTCTCTACCTCAGCTTTCAAAGCTTCCTGACGTTCACGTTCGGCTTTTTCGATACGACGTTGTTCGGCCTCGGCTTTGGCTTTTTGTCTCTCGGCCTTAGCTTTCAAAGCTTCCTGACGTTTACGTTCGGCTCTTTCAATACGGCGTTGTTCGGCCTCAAGAGCCCAACGGTCTTTGTTCGCCGCATAAATATAACCGCCCGCTGTGATCAGGACAACCGCAGCCTCAACCGCAATCATCAACAGCCAGACCCGACTCCGTCGCCGGAGATAGCCCTCTTCCGTCCGGTAGGCTTTCACAATCCTTTCCGCATCCGACCC
>CALXTH010000020.1 GCA_944391365.1 uncultured Alphaproteobacteria bacterium
TTTGGATATTGGACCGGAATTATGTTCGGCTTCGTAGGAGGCTTGGGCGTCGAAGTGGCGGCAGGTTTATCAGCAACATTTGGAAATTGTGCAGGGGGTGTCTGCCTGAGTTTTGTTTAACGAAAAGGGGCTCGTTTCTGAGCCTCTTTGGTTTGTTTATATTTTGATTTTGTCCGGTTCCGCCGGGTTTGCGGCGGGGGTTATTTCAGTCTGCCGATGGCGGCGATGGCGTGATCTATCAATTTATCCCGGGCTTTGTCTGTGAAGTTGTCTGAGAGGGCTTGTCTGACCGTACGGATTGTCAACGTGGAGGCCATGTCGGTCAGTTCTTTGTTGGCGTTGGCCAGAGATGCGGTTATGCGGTCTTCGGCATCTTTTTCTTTAACCCGGGTGTCCTGCTCAAGTTTGCTCAGGTTAGCGGTCTTGATATATTCAATTTGTTTTTGAGATTTTTCCAGAATTATGCCGGCTTCTTTTTTGGCATTGCGATATTTTTTTTCATAGTCGGCGAGGAGTTTTTGAGCATCGTCAAACAGGTCGGAGGCTTCATCGAGACGGGTCTTGATATTTTCAATCCGTTTATGCAGCATGGCGCTGCCCATTCTGGCCAGCGGGCGTGCTAAAAACAAAATGACTGAGATAAAAGCTACACCAACCCAGAATTCAGCTTCAAGGTAGAATGGTTCCGCATGCAGTTCATGTGCGGCCTGAACGGCTGTATCTTTTATTCCGGTTGTTGCCTGAGCCAGGGAAAACTGGGCGGCATTGATGATTTCTCTTCCGGTATAGGCGGCTCCCGCGGTGATGCTCATCTGATTTTTCCTCCGGTTTTTTTCATGGCGGTTTTGATGTCTGCGGCGCTGATATCGGTCAGTCCGAGTTTGCCGACAATATCAAGGGCCAATGTTTCGGACATTTTTTGCACTTCTTTGAGCGCCTGTTCTTTACTGTGGCGGATTTCCGCTTCACTTTCCGCAATTTTGGCTTTCAGTCTGGTTTCAAGTTCTTCCTGCTTTTGAGCAATGAGCGTGTTGAGCTCTTCCTGCGTGCGGTTCAGGGTTTTGTCCGCTTCGGCAGTGGCTTTGGCCAGAGCATTCTGATATTTTTCAAGTGATTTCTCTGCCTTTTTTTTGATTTCGGCCGCGTTGTCGATGTAATCGTCGATTTTGCGCTGGCGTTGTTCTATGATATCGGCTATTTTGGGCAGAATCAATTTGTCCATAATCAGATACAGACTGAAAAAACAGACACAAAGCCAAAATAACTGGCTGGGATAACTGCTGATATCTAACTGCGGCATCGTCAACTCTTCCTTGGTTTGTTAAAATGTTTAAGCCGGAAGGGAGCGGCAAAAGCTGCCCTCCCTCTGTATGGCTTAAATTTTTATCCGAGCAGCATGATCAGGGCAATGACCAGTGCATACAGGGCGATGGCCTCAACGGCCGCGAAGCCGACCCAGCCATAGATATCAATATCTTTTTTTACCTGCGGGTTGCGGCCGACCATTGAGATAATGGTGGTCCAGACCTGAGACACGCCCCATGCCGAGGCCATCATTGACAAAGCGCACATGCCGGCGCCGATATAAGCCATTGGTTCCATAGTAGTTTCCTTTTTTTAAGTTATAACAATCGGTTTATAATAATTAGAGCCTTGCGGCCGGCCGGATTTTCGGGGAGATTAGTGCTCATGGAGCGCGTCTCCCAGATAAATACAGCTCAAAACGGTGTAGATGAAGGCCTGTAAGACGGCGATGAAGATTTCAAAGACGACGATGCAGGCATCAAATAAAAACGGTATTACGCCCAAAATGCCGATTGCGGTGATGAAGCCGGCAATGATTTTCAGCATGATGTGGCCGACGGTCATATTGGCAACAAGACGGACGGTCAGGCTGAACGGCTTGGATAAAAATGAAATGGTTTCAATCGGAATAATCAGCGGGGCCATGGCCAGCGGAATGCCTTTGGGCATGAATGTCCGCAGGTAGCCGAGTTTCTTTTTCTTTATGCCGATGCAAATGTTGAACAGCAGGGCAATGAGGGATAGTCCGCCTACGGCTGCCAGGTGTGATGTGAATGTAAAAGAATAAGGAAACAGGCCGAGCAGGTTTCCGAACAGGACAAAAGAAAACAGCGTGAAAATAAATGAGAAGTATTTTAGTCCGTCGCTGCCGATATTGCTCTTGATGAGGTTGCGGATGAATTCGTAAAAACTTTCGGAGACGGATTGGGCAACTCCGGGGACAATGGTGCGTTTGCGAATGCAGAGACCGAACAACAACGTTGCGGCAAGGACAGAGATGACCATACAGAGCGCCGAATTGGTGAAAGAAATGTCAACACCTCCGAGCTCCAGCCGGGCCAGGGGTTTGATCGTGAATTGCTCCATAGGGTTCGCCATTGTGTTACTCCCGTTTTTCTTCCTTCTTTACAAAGCGGTAAACATTTAAAAAGCCTGCTGCACCGCCAAAAAACAGAAACAGAATCAACAGCCAGGGTGTTGTGTTCAGCCAGATGTCAAGAAACCGACCGACAGCGGCCCCGACGATTACTCCGGATGCCAGTTCAATTCCGATACGGAAACCTGTTTGTGCCGCCTGAGTGTATTCACTTTCTTTTTTTCCCTGACGGTACAGGTCTTCTTTTTTTTTCAGGTTCCTAATTTTACTGTCCAGTTTTTTTATATCAGCAGGGATCTTTTCCATTGGTTTTCACTATACGCAATAATTATTACTGACTTATTAAAATCCGGTGCAATTATTTTAATTTTTTATCAATCAGTGTCTTTATTTCTTCAAACGTGGGGGTGCCGTAAATGACTTCCCGGGAGTTTCGGTCAGCGATGACAAAAGTCGGGGTTCCCTGGATTTTTATGGCTTGAATGGCTCTTTGTCTGCGGCTGACGAGTTCCTGAGCAAGATTTTCGTCATTCATGCAGGCATAGGCTTTTTCTTCACTCAGGCCTTTCGCAACGGCGTATTTGGCCAGAGTTTTTTCAGTGTTGAACGACAGACTCCATTCCCGTTGTTTTTTGAACAGCAGGTTGATGAAGTCGAAGTATTTGTCTGCCGGCATGCAGGAGGCCAGCATTGCGGCTTTGAGTGATTTCTGATCAAGCGGAAAGCTTGAAAAAACGACTCTGACTTTGTCTTTGTCAATGTATTGGGTTTTGATTTTTGGCAGCGTATCAAGGTGAAAATCTGCGCAGTGGGTGCAGCCGAGGGAAGAATATTCATAGATGACGACAGGTGCTTTCTGACTGCCGAGCGAACGCCCGCCGGGAATGACAATATTGGTCGGCATAGTGCGGGGGAGTTCGGCCGCTCCTGCGGTTTTTATCAGGACAAGGCGCCCGTTGGCATCAAAGCCGAATCCTTTCATGTTGAGGTAAAAGCCGGCGGCAATCATGAACATAAACATTCCGGCGATAAAGGCGCTTAATCTTTTTATGGTGTCTTCAAATTTCATAGTCGGTTACTTCTTGTTTTTGTTGTCTTTAAAAATATCTCTTCCCAGTTTGGCGATTATAGCTTTTAATTTTGGATTGTCGATAGGTTCGGCCAAGTTTTCAATATATTTTTCTTCATTTTCGGTCAGTTTAACGGATAGCCGGGACGGAGATTGTGTCGGCGGTTGCGTCGGCAGCTGAGAAAGGCCGGCGTTTTGGACAATTCTCAGGGAAGAGACGGCATTGTAACCGAAATAGGTGTTGATTTTATCGATAATGTGTTTTTCACGGTGCTGAATTTCAAGCGCGAAAGCACCCGAAGGGACGCTGAGGCGGAGAATGCCGTTGTTTTTTTCTCCTTTTTTGAAGTCAATTTTTTGCGGAAAACTGTATTGAGCCAGCTCGGTTCCGACGATTTTGTCCCAGTTGGCGATGATGTCTATTTCGATAAAGCCTTTTTTGCCTAAAAGCCGGCCGGCCAGCGGGCGCAGCGATGAAGACAGGGCGTAAAGCCCCTGGCGGCGTTCATCTTCGGGTATGTCGGTTTTAAGGTTATTCATGGGGCGAATGATAACATGTTGTCTTTTTTTATTCAATATGTTAGTAATAATTAAATTTTTATTGCTTGAGGATTTGTCATGTGGGAAATTGTGCAGGCCGTACTGGCTCTGGTTTTGGTTCTGGGGCTGTTGCTGCTGACGCTTGGCGGGCTGAAGTATCTTCAGATGAAAGTACCGTCTTGTGCGATGTTGAAAAGACTCAGAGAAAACGAACGGCTGAAAGTTTTGGAGCAGCGGCGAATCGATGCCCGGTCGTCCTTGTGGCTGCTGGGGAAAGACGATAAGGAGTTTTTGGTGCTGATCAGCAACGGGCAGGCTTTGTTGCTTGAGGCATCCGAAAAAACGGGAAAGGCGGAAAATCATGATTAAAAAATACCGGGGATTGATCCTTTTGGCGGCAGTGCTGTTGTTTTGTTGCGGCGGAGAGGCCTGGGCGCAGACAATGACGCTTGATATTCAGGGGGAACCCTCCGGTTCGACGACAGCGCGAATCTTTAATGTGCTTATTATGATTACGGTACTTTCCCTGGCGCCGAGCATTTTGGTGATGATGACTTCTTTTACGCGGATTATCGTGGTTTTGTCGATTACCCGCAGTGCGTTGGCCACGCAGTCAACACCGCCGAATATGGTCTTGATTTCACTGGCGTTGTTCCTTACTCTTTTTATTATGTCTCCTGTTCTTGAAAAATCATGGGAGCAGGGGATTAAGCCGATGTATGAGGAAAAGGTTGAAATTACGGAAGGAATGGATTTGGCCGTTCAGCCTCTGAAAGAGTTTATGGTTAAAAATACCCGGGAAAAAGATTTGCTGTTGTTTACCGATCTGGCGAAAGAAAAACCTGCCGAATCGGTTGAGGAAACGCCGCTGAAGGTTGTGGTGCCGGCGTTTATGATCAGTGAGTTGCGGCGGGCTTTTGAAATCGGTTTTCTTATTTTTATTCCGTTTTTGATTATTGACATGGTGATTGCCTCGGTTTTGATGTCAATGGGTATGATGATGTTGCCGCCAACGGTTTTGGCTCTTCCGTTCAAGGTTATTTTCTTTGTTTTGATAGACGGCTGGTATATGTTGGCTGGGTCGTTGGTCAACTCTTTCACCTGAAAACCGTGTATAATGGTCGATTAGGGCGTTGTCTGCGGGTCTCGAAAAATTCACGTACCTTTTTTGTACGCTAGAATTTTTCTCGCCCTTGACGCCTACTACTCGACTCATTCTCCACGGTTTTTATCAATGTCAGGTAAATGGTTGATCAGGGTGTTGTCTGTGGGTCTCGAAAAATTCACGTACCTCTTTGTACGCTAGAATTTTTCTCGCCCTTGACGCCTACTACTCGACTCATTCTCCACGGTTTTTATTAATGTCGGGTAAATGGTCG
>CALXTH010000021.1 GCA_944391365.1 uncultured Alphaproteobacteria bacterium
AAATACCCGGGCAGAGCAATGCCAGTGAATAAATTGTGGACAGGATGTATAAAGATGTGGTTGAGGCAATGATTGAGACAATCAGGCTGCAAATAAAATTGAACAGCACAAAATACCAGAATTTTGCACGGCTGACGCGACCGTTGTAGGTCAGGTATTCGTTTTTGAGGACGGAGACGAAATATTCGTTAAACAGTTTTTTCAGGTTATTGATATTCATGATTGTATCCTTGTTAGTGAATTGTTCCGTTTCTATCTAAGCCGTTTATTCGGGAATATGCAATTATAAAATGCTGTTTGTGCATATATCAGTGCCAAGGGAGGTCGGTCAGGTGGCGGCTGTAAAGATATTTGCAGCCAAGCTGGTGGATGGCATAATGGTAGCCGCCGAAAAGAACCAGTGAGGCACCAATCCAGGCAATCGGACTGGCCCAGCAGATGCCGATGAAGCCAAAATGTGAGGCCAGAAAAACAGCGGCAAAGGAACGCATGCCGAGTTCGACAATGCTTGAAATCAGTGGCATGGATGGTTTGCCCAGTCCCTGGAGGGCGTTGCGGTAGATGAAAATCTGTCCGAGAAAGAAATAGAACAAAATGCTGATGTTCAGATAAGTTAAAGCGATTTTTCGGACTTGCTCATGGCCGTCTTTGGTAAAAATATCAACCATGTGGTCGCCGATACTGAAAATCATGACGGCAAGGCCCAGGCTGATGCCCAGGGAAATCAGCGAGCAATTGAAAATGCCGCGGCGGATGCGGCCGATCATTCCTGCCCCATAGTTTTGTGCTGTGTAGGTAGCGATGGCTATGCCAAAAGAGACCATCGGTTGGACGGCGAGCTGCTCAATTCGCATAGCAGAGGTGAATGCGGCAATGGTGACGGGGCCGAAAGTGTTGCAGACGCTTTGAATTACCATACTGCTTAAGGCAATGATGGAAAACTGGATGGTCATCGGAATGGCAATGGCCAGATGTTCTTTGCAGAATTGCCAGTTTAAGCGGCGGTCTTCTTTGTGGGGGATAAGAATCGGAAATTTGCGTTTTATCCAATAATAGCAGCAGGCTGAGGAAATGGTGAGTGCGATGATGGTTCCGAGTGCCGAGCCGCGGACATCCATGCCGCAAAAGCCAATCAGAATGTAGTTGAGGATGATGTTGATGAGAGATGTGAAAATCAAAAAGTACAGCGGGGTGCGGCTGTCGCCCAAAGCTCTCAGAAAACCCGACAACAGGTTGTAGAGGACAAACATGATCAAGCCGCCGCCGATGATGGCGATGAAATTGTAGGCGTCTTTCATGATTTCTTCAGGAACATTCATCAGGCGCAGAAGAAGCGGCATGAACAGAATGAAGATTATGCTGGTGATTATGGTGAAGCTTAAACTGATGGCTGTTGACGCGGCCACAGAACGGCGCATGCCTTTATAGTCTCCGGCACCGAAACGCTGGGCCGTGATGACCGTCAGGCCGCTGGTGAAGCCAATAACAACAGCCAAAAGTAAAAAGAATATCGGGCCGGTGGCGCCGACGGCAGCCAGTGCATTTACGCCCAAAAGCCGGCCGACGATTACAATGTCAGAAATGCTGTAAAGCTGCTGGAAAATGTTTCCAATCAGCAGAGGAATTGTAAACAAGATAATCAGTTTTGTCGGGTTGCCCGAGGTCATGTTCTGAATCATTGCGAATCACCATTGCATTAATTTTTAAACCGGAAAGGTTTATAAAACCAAAATATTAATTTGCAAGAAAAAACCAAAGGATGTGATAAAATTTTCTTTGCGGGACGGGAGAGGGATAAGTGTGGTTTGGGCTTGAATCTTACAGGAAGTGTTTTATTTTACCTGTTGTGTACACAACAAAGATGGATAGAAGCAATGAAATGTTATTTTTGGCAACGGTTTAAACCTTTTTTATGTTTTATGATTTTGGCCGAGCTGGCCGCTTTGGCCGGGAAGATTTATCAGAGTTTTGATAAATTTGATTTTGCGCCTTGGGAGCTGCTCAAGGTTTTGGGCGTGTTGGGGCTGACCTCGGCAATTGCTTTTATGTATCTGATGATTCCTTATCTGTTGTATTTGTTGTTTTTGCCTAAAGGAAAACAAAATTCCCATTTGGATAAAATTGTTACGACGGTTATGTTTTCTACTTTTGTTTATACGGGATTGTTTCAGGTTGCGGCAACGCAGATTTTCTGGGAGGAATTTCAGGCCGCGTTTAATTTTATTGCCGTTGATTATCTGGTTTATACCAACGAAGTGGTTATGAATATTTGGGAATCGTATCCGGTGGTATGGATTTTGTCTGCTTTGCTGGTGTTGGCCGTGGTGATTGTCCGGGTTGCCTACCGGCATTTGTTTACGGAGGTTCCGGCTCCCGGATTTGGCGGAAAGTTATGGCGGACGGCGGTCTATGCTCTGGTTTTAGTCGGGGCTTATTTTGCCGTGGATCTGTCGAAGCTGGAGATTTGTGGCAATGCTCAGAATAATGAGGCTGCCAAAGAAGGGACCTATAGTTTATTCAGTGCTTTTTTGAAGAACGAGCTGCCCTATGACAAGTTTTACAAGACGCAGCCGATGGCCGAGAATTTGGAAATTCTGCGTGAAAAACTGGGTGGGGATCATGTGACGTTTTTGGCTCCGGACAAAGGAATTGCCCGGCGGATTACGGCGAATAAACCGGAGATTAAGGCTAATGTCATTATTGTGCTGATGGAGAGCATGAGTGCAGAGTATATGAATGAAAATCTGCCGGAAGGGCACATGAAAATTACACCGAGTTTAGAAAAGCTTTCCAAGGAAGGGTTGTATTTCAGCCGGGCTTATGCCAACGGAACCCGTTCAGTGCGCGGAATTGAGGCTTTGACTCTCGGTGTGCCGCCTTTGCCCGGGATGTCGATTGTGCGGCGGCAGAATAATGAGAATCTGCATAGTATCGGGTCTATCTTTAGGGAAAAGGGATATGACAATAAGTGGATTTATGGCGGGTTTGGTTATTTTGACAATATGAACTATTTCTTTGGAAACAATGGCTTTCAGGTTGTGGACCGCAAGACATGGGATGAGGGGGATATCAGCTTTGTCAATGCCTGGGGGGCTTCGGATGAGGATACGTTTCGCAAGGTGATTAAAGAAGCGGACAAGTCTTATGCCGCAGGAAAACCTTTTCTGTCGATGATTTTAACGATTTCAAATCATCGTCCCTATACTTATCCTGCCGGGAAAATTCCTTTGGAATCGGGTGAGTGGGGGCGTATCGGCGGGGTGATGTATGCTGATTATGCCATCGGGCAGTTTGTTGAGGAGGCTAAGAAACATCCGTGGTTTGACAATACGGTGTTTGTTTTTGTGGCGGATCATACGGCCGGAGCTTCGGGCAAGGAGGAGATTAATCTGGACGGGCATCATATTCCGATGATTTTCTATGCTCCGAAGCTGATTAAGGCCCGCCGGATTGATACGCCGGTCAGCCAGATTGATGCTTTGCCGACGCTGCTCGGGCTGCTCAATTTTGATTATGAATCCCGTTTTTACGGGCAGGATGCCCTGAAACCGGGTTATGAATCACGCTTTTTTGTCAGCAATTATCAGAAAATCGGTTATGTAAAAAACGGGACGGATGTGATTTTGAAGCCGGTGCGGGAGATGTCGGTTGAAGGAAAGGCAGTTTCGGATGAGGTTTTGGCGGCTCAGCTGCGGGAGGCAATTGCCTTTTATCAGCAGGCGGACGAGTGGGAGGCGAATCTGAAGGAGTAAGAGTAACAGTTCATTGTTTATTATACCGG
>CALXTH010000022.1 GCA_944391365.1 uncultured Alphaproteobacteria bacterium
AGGATTTCTCCTGAGCCTTTGCTCTGTAAAGGCACAATCTGAGCATCGCGCCTTCTCTGCCCCAATCAACCCACAGCTAACCGATGGGATCGACCTGCCTCAGGTCGTGGCCCCACCGCCTCGGTGGCGGGTCAAGCTGCGCCAGCTTGCCCCTTTACAAAAAAGAAAAGAATGCTAAGATATGCCTGACTAAAACAAAGGAGAACCCCATGAACCTGAACACCAGACTGTCCCGCTGGGAAGAAGCAAAACTCATCACCCCGACACAAACAGAAGCAATCAAAGCCTTTGAACAAAGCAAAAAATCACCTCTCTTTTATTACAGCCTCCTGTTTTTAAGCATAACCTGCCTCGGCCTGGGAATAATCTCCCTCATTGCCGCCAACTGGGACCTTATTTCTCCGACGGCCAAACTTCTGACCTACTTTACGGGGACAATAGCTTTAGGCGGAGGACTTTACCTAAGCTTCCACCGCAAACAAACCATCTTGACCGAAATATTGTTGCTTGGATTTGCCCTGATGATTCTGGCTGGTATCGGCTTAATCGCCCAGCTATATCAGCTCCAACCCGACGGACTGAATGCTTTTCTGCTTTGGTCCATACTCACTCTGCCGCTTCTGTATTTCACCCGGAAACCTTTTCTGAGCGGTTTGTGGCTGTTGGCATTTGCCTCCTCCGCTCTTGATCTCTTACTTTCCTTCCCTGACATTCAAAACATCCGATTTCAAATTGAAAACATTGCCCCGGGCTGGCTTCCTTGGATAACCGTCTGTACCGCCGCCACCGTTGCAAGCCTGCTCAAAGAAACCTCTCCTTTCCGTAAAGCTCTGGTTTTCTGGATGTTCTTTGAATTCAGCATCTACATTTTCTTCCTTGAAATTGATAACCACTATCCTTTCGGCTACGGACAGACAACAACACTGCCCGCCGCCCGCTGGTACTTTTGGCTCTCTGCAACCATCATCTTCGGACTGTTCTGGCGCTTTACCCCAAACAGCCGCCAAAACCTCTGGACATACCTGCTTGGCGTTTTGCTGGTATTCAACCTCTGCGCGGCCGTTTCCGGACCAAATTCATTATTAACCGCCGCCAACACCATCGCACTGCTGCTCTGCATAAACATTCATGCCTGCCGCCACGGACAAACCAAACTGCTCAACTTTTGTTCCATATTGATCGCCCTTCGCTTCTTCGCGATTTATCTGGAAACATTCGACTCGCTGCTGACAACCGGCCTTGGCCTGATAACCTCCGGTATGGTCTTTATTCTGATCGCCGTTATTTGGAACAAAACCCGTCAATATGTCACCCATAAAATGCAGGAGAATTAACTCATGATCAACAAATCCGTCGCATTCATTGCCGCCGTCAGTTTTCCCGTCATCATCCTGGCCGCCTGGTGCGGTGTTCTGCACTATCAAAACACCACCTCTCAAACGGTCAAAATTGCCGTGCAAGGCTACGATCCCAAAGATATTCTGAGCGGACACTATCTGAATCTTCGCCCGGATTGGCGCAAAACCGACTGCTCCCAATTTCCGAACAACATCTGCCCTCAAGAAAAATTCAACACCTCATACCGCTACTTCCTTGAAGAACAAAGTGCCCGGAAACTGGACAAACTCATCACCGCCAAACAGCCGGAACTTACACTTGAATTGACCTGGAAACAGGGAAAAACCCCGCAAATCAAACAGCTTTTTATTGAGTCTTTACCTTGGCAAACCTGGCTGCAACAGCAAGAATAACAAGCTTTGTTTATTGTGCAAAAATTGAGCAAAAAAAGCCGCCCTTTCGGGCGGCTTTTTTATTAACTGGCGCGCTCTAGAGGATTGTAAATTCCCAACTCACCCAAACAACCGTCGTTTTTTTTAAACCTTTGAGTTGGGCCCCTTTCGCGCCGTAAGTCTCGCGCTTCTTAAAATTGCGCTCGACAACTATCCGCTCCGAACCTCTCCCGGTTCAAATCCAAAGAGCCCTCAAAGTTAATAAAAAAGCCACCCTTTCGGGCGGCTTTTTTATTAACTGGCGCGCTCTAGAGGATTCGAACCTCTGACCCACAGCTTAGAAGGCTGTTGCTCTATCCTGCTGAGCTAAGAGCGCATAGAAAATACAGTGGTCGGGACAGGCGGATTCGAACCGTCGGCATCTTGCTCCCAAAGCAAGCGCTCTACCAGGCTGAGCTATGTCCCGAGTCCTGCGACAAAAAATAACATACCCGCTTTATTTTATTTTGCAAGTCTTTTTTTACAAAATCGCCAAGACAAAACCCCAACATCCCTCTCCCGGCAAATCCGTCAGATAACCTGCATAGATTTCAAACTGGCATAATCATATTTGCTGATAACAATATGATCCAACAACGCAATATTAATTGCCTCCAGCGCCTGCTTAATCTGCTTGGTAATCTCCACATCCGCACGTGACGGTTTAACATCTCCGGAAGGATGATTATGCACCAGAATAACCGCCGAAGCCTTTTTCTCCATCGCCATTTTGACGACCTCGCGGGGATGAATAGCCACCTGATTGATCGTACCGCGCTGCATAATCTCCTCACCGATAACCTTAAACTTGACATCCAGAAAAATCACCCGGAATTCCTCAACATCCAAATGTGACATCTCCGTCCGGCAATAATCAATCATCGCGTCCCAGTTACTGATAACCGGCGCATCGGTATCCGAAAGTTCCGCCCATGAAAAACGGCGCGCAGCCTCCTGAATGAGTTTCAACAAAACCGCCGTATTCTCCTTTATTCCGTTAACCTCGGTCAACTGACCGACAGAGGCCTTTGCCGCACCGGCCAAACTACCGAAACGCCTCACCACATTTTTGGCAATCGGTTTCACATCACGCCGGGGAATAGCATACGTCAACAACAGTTCAATCAGCTCATAATCGGCCATACTCTTGCCGCCGTCATGCAAAAAACGTTCTCTCAGTCTGGCTCTGTGTCCGATATAATCCGGTGTCGTCTCCGTCATATTGCCTCAGCTTTCAAAGATTATAGGGAGGTTTGTCCAAACCTTTGGGTGAATAAGTAAAAACCTCATATCCGTCTTTGGTCACCCCAAGCGAATGCTCAAACTGCATGGACAGACTTTTGTCGCGCGTCACCGATGTCCACCCGTCTTTCAAAATCAGGGCATCTTTTTTACCCTCGTTAATCATCGGTTCAATCGTAAAGAACATTCCCTCTTCCAAAACCGGTCCCGTCCCTTTGCGCCCGCAGTGCATCACATTCGGCGCATCATGAAACACCTGTCCGAGCCCATGCCCGCAAAACATATCAACCACCGAATAACCATACTTGTGCGCCCATTCCTCAATCACCGCGCCAATATCACCGAGCCGCGCCCCGGGTTTCACCACATCAATCCCGCGCATCATACATTCATAAGTCACTTCACACAACCGCTTGGCCTTAATCTTCGGCTTTCCGGCAAAATACATCCGGCTGGTATCGCCATACCACCCGTCCACAATCGCCGTCACATCAATATTCAGACTGTCACCGTCCAAAAGCTTGCGCTCATAGCTCGGGATTCCGTGACAAATCACATGATTAATCGAAATACAAACCGACTTCGGATAACCATGATACCCCAGACACGCCGGAACAGCCCCGTGAGAAGTCATAAACTCCCGGCACAAATCATCCAGCTCTCCGGTTGAAACCCCCGGCCGTACATAAGGGGTAATATAATCCAGACATTCCGCCGCCACTTTTCCGGCTACCCGCATTTTTTCAAATTCTTCGGGCGTATGCAAAACAATGCCGTCTTTCCGCCGAACCGACAATTCATCCTCCTGATAAAAACATTCTTGACATTATTAATGTAATAAACTTCTTTCAGCGCTTTTGCAACGCTATTTTTCACCGCCGCACAAAAAAATCACCAAACAACCTTTCCAAAACTCAAGAAACCGCCGGAAATTCCGACGGTTTCTTTGAGAAATTACGAAAGGCTGAAATAACGAACCATACAGAAACAAGCAAAAAATATCAACAATATTCCGGGAACAACTCCAATAATTATTCTCGTTTTTGTTGGAGTTCCAGAATATTCTCTTATTTTTCCAAGCTGCAAAATTCCGCCTATCAAAAAAGAAATTCCTGAAACAGAAAGCATAATGGCAGATACCAGCACACCCTCTTTCAGACTTTCTTTATGGTTGGG
Source organism: uncultured Alphaproteobacteria bacterium (assembly GCA_944391365.1). Classification (GTDB taxonomy): domain Bacteria; phylum Pseudomonadota; class Alphaproteobacteria; order RF32; family CAG-239; genus HGM16780. The sequence continues at coordinate 4,188 of CALXTH010000022.1, forward strand.
TAAATATTCCTCTGCCTCAGTTGTTCGTCTCCCGGCATCAGCAATCAAAGCTTCCAAACGTTCACGTTCGGCCTGGGCTTCAGCTTTTTGTTTTTCTACCTCAGCAATCAAAGCTTCCAGACGTTCACATTCAGCTTTTTCGATACGACGCTGTTCGGCCTGGGCTTCGGTTTTTTGTTTCTCGACCTCTGCAATCAAAGCTTCCAGACGTTCACGTTCGGCTTTTTCGATACGGCGTTGTTCGGCCTCAAGAGCCCAACGGTCTTTGTTCGCCGCATAAATATAACCACCCGCCGTGATCAAAACAACCGCAGCCTCCACCGCAATCATCAACAGCCAGACCCGACTCCGTCGCCGGAGATAGCCCTCTTCCGTCCGATAGGCTTTCACAATCCTTTCCGCATCCGACCCGGTGACCGTTCTGATCTCTGTCTGGTCAAACGCGCGTCTCAGTCTCTTCAGATAAGACAGCCCGTAAGCCAGAATTATCAAAAACAGACCCACTCCTGATAAAAAAATAATACTCTCCATAATATAAAATTTTTTTAGATTAATAATATTTCATAACGCTTTTAATATACAACTTTTGACAAATTTGTCAATA
>CALXTH010000023.1 GCA_944391365.1 uncultured Alphaproteobacteria bacterium
TGACCTTTCATGTTCAGGAAGAACGCCGTGCCGAAATCTGCGCCAACCATTCGGTCACCCACCTGGCCCACCGCGCCCTGCGTGATGTTCTCGGAGCCCATGTGGCCCAAAAAGGCTCTCTGGTCGGCCCCGACAGAATGCGGTTTGATATTTCCCACCCCAAACAGATTACCGCGGAAGAACTGCGTCAGGTTGAAAATATCGTTAACGAAGCCATCCGTAAAAACTATCCGATTACAACCACATTGATGACTCAGGAAGAAGCCATAAAACTCGGCGCCATGGCTCTGTTTGGCGAAAAATACGGAGATGAAGTCCGCGTCATCACCATGGGCGATGAAAACGAAGTCTTTTCCCGCGAACTCTGCGGCGGAACACATGCCAAACGCACCGGAGACATCGGCTATTTCAATATTGTCAGTGAAAGCGCCGTTGCTGCCGGCATCCGCCGTATTGAGTGTGTCACCGGCCGCGGCGCCGAAGAATACGCCCAACACATGGAAGACAAGCTGCACGCGGTCTGTCAGGTTTTAAAATCTGATTTCAATAACTTGGAAAGCAGAGTCAAACAATTGCTTGAAGAAAAGAAAAAACTTGAAAACGACCTGCTGAACCTGAAAAAAAGCTTTGTCAATAACAAAGCCGCAGATAACAAAGATGATATTGAAGTCGTCAACGGCGTCAAATTCATCGCCAGGGCTATTCCGGATGTCCACCCCAAAGAACTCAAAGCCTTCATTGATGAAATCAACAAATCGCTCGGCTCGGGCATCGTCGTTCTGGGAACCGGCAAAGACGGCAAAGCCTCAATCGTCGTCGGCGTCACCAAAGACCTGACCAATAAATATTCGGCCATTGACCTGGTCAAAGTTGCCTCTGCCGCGGTCGGCGGACAGGGTGGCGGCGGCCGTCCCGACATGGCTCAGGCCGGCGGCCCTGACGGCAATAAACTTGAAGCCGCCTTCACCGCCGTCAAACAGGCAATTTAATCAATCCACGAATTGTTCCCAAAAATTCGGACAATTCACAAAAACAGAGCTGCTGTCGCCATTCCTGACCGGAAAATCCATATCACCTGATATAATATTTGGTCTGAAGGTAAACGATAACAGCTCTCTTTTGTACAATAAATTAAATTATTGGCAGGAAATGTTTCAAAAGAGCAAAATCAAATATCTAGAACAACAGCTAAAGTAAACAAATTCTGTCAATACCTTTAACAAGGAGTGTTACTGGGGGTATCAAATCTGCTATGTAATTTTTCTGTAGCATCAGAAACACATCTACCATTCACTTTTCCTTTACAAATTTGCCAATTTTCTCCCGTCGTATGTAAAAAACCACCAATACACGATGTTGTTCTATTTCTAATCCTAATAACACATCCTCGACAGGTATCATAATTTCCACCTCCAGAACTTGAAGACGAAGAAGAACTGCTGGAGCTCGAAGACGAACTGGAAGAAGATGGATATGACGGGCAAGATTTGCAACAGGTTCTGGTTCCGCCGCAGCCGTTTGAACAGGAGGTTGTTCCACAGGAACAGCCGGTTTGGTTAGAGAGCGGGGTACAGCAGGCTTTACAAGAGCTGTATTTTGTTGAGCCGCCCCAAGTGCAGGATGAGGCACCGGAAGCCTTGCCGCAGGAACAGGATTTGTAGCTGCTTGGACACTGGCAGCTGGCATATTTCCCGCCACAGGCGGTGCCGACACCCTGTAACGGCGATGAACAGGTGTAAAGGTCTGACCGGCAGACACATTTATCAAAATAATTGGCGTCGTATGGGCAGCGCCGGTTGATGTTCTGAACCGAGTTGCAAGATCCGGTTTGGGTATAGCCGTCTTCTTTGCAGGCTCTGGCGTTATCCAGCTGGCAGGAGGCATATTTCCCACCGCAGCTTTCCCCCACGCCGTAATAAGGTTTGGTGCAGGTGACCAGTCCCGGTTTGCAGACACATTTTTCAAAATAAGAATTATCATAAGGACAGAAGTTGACCGGGTTTTCAACCGAATTACATTTTGTTGTCACATATCCCTCTTTATTGCAGCGTTCTTTGTTATCCAATTCCCATTCGGGGTCATCACCGTTTCCGTTATCACCGCCGGATGAACCACCACCGCCCGGCGTTCCTCCGGAAGAATTATCCGGCGTATTCGCTCCGCCATAATCATACTCATCCCCCCGACAATTCCCCGCGTCGGTAATGAAGCAGACCGATACAAGCTGCACGAGGTTTGTTCGAGGGTTCCCTCCCTGTTGTATAGGGAGGGACAGGGAGGGTGAGTGGTGGCTAATTGTATCCGAATTAATCACACCCCTCCTAACCTCCCCTATATCTACAGGGGAGGAAAATATTGCTAATTTATTTTTATTATGGATTGCTTCGTCGGACGATGTCCTCCTCGCAATGACAGAGTTTTTTTCATGGTTCGGTTGTTGTGTTAAGGCAAACAGAGGCGACGGGGATTCCGGGCGGTGTGTGTATGAAGGGACGAAAAGACTTTCCGTCCCGGATGTGTAGATAGATGAGATCCCGGAAGCCTCGTCATAATCAGTAATTAATAAAGAGGAAGAAAGTTTTGAGGCCGTTTGAGTCGCGTCGGAAAATCCATGGGCAGCCAAAAAAGCCACGCATGAACAGGATACAAAAAGTATCGGTCTGAACATCATCATAATATCACCTTTACAATCTACAATTATCTCCACGACTCCCATTATATCAGAAAAGAAAATTATTGTAAATAATAAATTTCAAGAAAAGACAAAAAAATGATGCAAAAAGAAAAGTCAGCTTTTCCATAAAAAAGAATGCTGATAAATCATAATATTTGTTGCAAATTTTACCGAATAACTTAGTATGTAACCAAACCAGTCGATTCAGGATAAAAAAATGAATGCATATATATTAAGAAGATTGTTTCCGTTTTACATTTTTGCCATCATTGCTGAAATTGCATTCAGTATTTTAAGCATACTAATATCCCCCGAAACAATTTCCCTTTCATTCGGAACCATTGTCAAAGGACTGGGCATTCTGCTCCTGACCACAACCTCCGCCTTTTTGATTATGATGATTCCGTATGTTATATATTTCATCCTGCTTCCGCAAAAATGGCAAAACAACAAATTCGATAAAATCACTACTCTGATTTTCTTTGTTCTCTATACAACAATAACTTACGGAGAAGAAATCATCAGTGCTCTGTTTGGCGAAGGTTATTTCAGCCATGACAGTCTAAACATAAAAGAAACCCTGTCTTACTTATCTTCCCAATCAACTCTTTTATCCGGGCTCGTTCTGTTAATTGCGGCCAGTTGTTTCATCGCGCACCGTTACCTCATTCCCGACAGACAATCTCCAAAAATCATCAACCGGCTGTTTCAGGGGATCATCTACGGGCTGGTCTGTTCCCTCACCTTTCTGAACATCAATCAGGATACCTTGCGCATCAGCCAGGATCAATATACCAACCACCTGGCCAGCGAGGGAACTTATGACTTATTAAAAAATTCCGTCACCCGATACGGGCATGACATCTTAGTCAAACAACCGTCATAATCAGGGATTCTGTCAATGCCTTATCCGTCAAAATGCAAAGAGTTCATAAAAAGCAGAGACACCCACCGCCTCAACAAAATTCTGAACACCCGTAATTTAAAACTCAGTAAATCGTTCAAAAACGAATTTTACCGCAAATCCATTCACCTGAGTTCATTATGGATTCCGGCATTGATATACATTGCCCACCCCGGTATTTCCATTACATTTTTCAGCCTTTTGCTGATTGGCGATGCCCTGATAGAATACGGCAACTTTAAAAAATGGAAATGGGCAAGGCGCTCCTTTGGGATAATGTTTTATAAAACCCTGCGCAACAAAGAACGCATTCACACTCATTTTCAGGTAACCGGCTCAATGTATGTTCTGGCCGCTGCCATCATCTGCACCATGTTGTTCAGCAAACCCATCGCCGCCATAGCCCTGACCGTTATGCTGACTTCTGACGCCTGCGCCGCCCTGTTTGGCAAAGCATTCGGCACCCGGAAACTTTACAAAAGCAAATCGCTGGAAGGAACAACCGCCTTTTTTGTCTGCACCCTGATTGTCATGATTTTGTACAATCCGCTTTATCCGGTCACCTACGCCAGTATTATCGCCGCTGCAGTGGCAACTCTGGCCGAAATGTTTGAAGACAAGATTGAAATTGATGACAATCTTTCCATCCCGCTGTTTATCGGCATCACCCTGACTCTGCTCAACTGAGTCGCTCGCTGCCTTTAAAATTTTTCCTGAAAGCACACATTATCCCGTTGATTTTTCAACAAAAGTATATTTTTTGACAAATTCTACAAAATAATGCTTGACATTTGTCAAAAATTTATGTTATATTGTACTCAGTTAAATACAATTATTTTTATTATTAATCTTCTAAATATTTTCACCATGTGTAAGAAAAATAAATTAGCAGTAGAAAAATTGAGTGCAGATACAGTCGCTAAAAAGACAAAAACACCTTTTGAAAGATTGTACACCGTTGTTTTAAACCACAACGCCTCCGGCAAAAAGGACGCCAAGAACGAACGGTTCAAGAAAGGCATTCCCTATATTGTCTGGGCAACCGACATCACAAAAGGCTTTGTAAAAATCAGAGAAGTTTTCGGCGGCGGCTCTCCGGTTGAAATTCCGACCTCAGATTGCCGCTTTACGCATTCTGACATTTTGGAAATCAACGGCTGCCAGTATAAAGAAAAAATGATCAACGGTGTATATCATTACATTGAGGTCAACAAACTGGCTCGTCACTCTGCTTAAAAGAAATTCGCGTTGCGAAACGCTGCTTTTGTTATAGACACAAAAAGAATCCCTGCCGCTCTTAACCAGCCGCAGGGATTTGCTTTATATAAAAAACAATTGACAAATTCACCAAAATATGATGATATGCGCTTGAAATTATATTATTTGTACTTTTATTATTCACATTAAAATTTTTTAAGGTTATGAAACTTCCCAATGGACTTTCAAGCCGGCATTTAAAACGCAGCACCGCCAAAGATGCCCTGTCTGCTTATGCCGAGAGACTGGAGATTCTCATTGACAACAATGCAGAACCCGAAGACACTTCCGTAACGTTCCTCCGCAACACGCGGCTCTACCAGCAAAATTCCGCCTATCCGATGTGGACGCTCAGCGGAATAATAGAAGAAGCCGGACACACCTCTGAAGTTATTGTCTATTATGACTTCAGCAACGGCATGACATGTTACATCAACAAACGGTCCGTCAGATGTCATCCCCTGCCCGGTTATATTAATTTAAAAGGTATAAATCTGGTAAAAACAACAAAAAGCAATGACATCGTCTACGAACCGAAGAAGTAATCAAACCTGAAACACCTGCTTGTCCTCACAAGACGCAGGTGTTATTTTTTTTTGAAAAACAATTCCCTCCCGCCTTGAAATCCCCCCTTTTGTGATTATTTTAAATTTTGCATTGCAATTTAAATCCGGTGCAGCTTGTGCAACAGCTTCCCTCCCCTTTTAAAGGAATTAAGGGGAGGAAAGGAGGGATTTATAAAAATAAATCCACGACAATTTCCTCCTCACATATTAAATTCCAGAATTGCACCGGAATTTAAGCTAAAATTAATCCTTAATAATCCACCAACACCGGCCGAACATAGAGAGCAATGTCGTAAGTATTAGCACGCATGGCGCCAAGAGAGGTACTCACACTGTAGTAGCGATAGTCGACGCTGGTAGATGACCAATAGAATCCTTCAGTTAAATTTGTTCCTCCGTTTGTTGAGAGAAGACTATTAAGAGATAATTTGTTGTCATACATAGTAAGAAGTTGATCTTTAGTCGGCAAAGCCCCTCTCAAGTTACGGCAGAATGAATAGCTATAACAACCACTGTTAGCATTGTTCCAATTCATTAGACCTAAATCCTGCATTGCCACAAAGAAATTCATCTTAGGCGCCTTAACCGCCACAACTTTACCATCACAGTAGTACAAATCACCCAGCGCACCGTTCAAAACCTGCTGCTGGCAACTTCCGTCTTTCCATTCATAGCCGCTTGCACACGTGCATTGTGTATATTTGCCATCGCAGGCAGAGCCTACGCCACCGGCGTAGCCGGTACCCGTGCACGCATATTGATAACTTGAAGCACAAGAACATTCGGCATATAACCCGCCACAGGCTTTTCCCGAGCCTGATTGTCCGACACCTGTACAAGATTGAGTAAATCCGTTTTTCTTGCAAATTTCTGCTTCTGTTGATAAACATGCCCATTTGTTTCCAAACGGACATTTGACGCCCTTGCCACCGTTGCAGGAGGTTTCGGTATAACCCAAAGCCGTACAATCCTGCGTTGCCACACATTGAGCTAATGATAAAGTTGGTAAAAAGGACAGGCTTGTCCCGATAAGTAAAAATTTGATATTATTCATGACACACCTCTTTAATGATACAGTTTCATACAAAGACAAGTATATCATAATTAAATTTTATTGTAAATTATAAATTCAAAATAAAATCTGAAATTTTGACAAATAAAAAATCCCGTGTTCTTAAAACACAGGACATTCAATAGCAAAGCGACCGGGTGAAGCTGCGCCAGCTTCCCACAGCCGGTTTTCCCAACTGCATAATCAAAATACCACAACAAAGGAGCTTTCGCAAGCTCTTTTTGATGTAATCACGAATTTTAGATTTTCAACCTGACAAAAAGGCTCAGGATTCCTCCTGAGCCTTTGCTCTTCTAAAAAAAACAATGAAAATCAAAAAACTTAAACAGCGACTTTGCCCTCCAGCTTTCCATGACACTGATAATTCAGCAGCTCAAAATCCTCATACTTAAAATCATTAATATCCGTCACCGCCGGATTCAGCCTCAT
>CALXTH010000024.1 GCA_944391365.1 uncultured Alphaproteobacteria bacterium
CTCAAAATTAAGGGAAAACCATCTAAAGTTGCTCTTGTTGCTTGTATGCGAAAATTGTTGATTTATGCTGACAGCGTTGTAAAAAATCGGGATTTTTTTTCTTGACTTATAATACAGTTGCTGGATCTTATGGCTCGACCGGTTCCCAAGACGGTTGCGGCTATATGTGCTATTATACCTGCCAAATCAATTGCCCGTCCGGAACCAGTACCACCAACCCCGGTGGTTGCGGCGGTTCAACCCGAAACGGATGTGGAAACAAAACATGCTACTATCCTTATAAGTCCTGTTGCACCCCGTACAGTAATGAAACAGGATGTTCCTGCGGGACGACCTCCTGTTCAAACGGCTGCGGCGGAACCAGAACCTGTTGCAAATCTTGCCCCTCTTCCTCGTCATCCAGCTCAAGCAGCTCCTCTTCAAGCAGTTCAAGTGGAAGCTCCGGCAGCCCTCATAATCATGTCTACTCTGCTCGTGACGGATATTCCCTCAGTTGTAAATTCGGATATACAGACACAATAACAGCATACTGCGGTATTTGCCATGCTCCCACAACCTTATACAAATGCAAACCTGATCCCAATCCTCTTCCTGGACTTTCCTTTTAAATAGAAAATCAAACGATTATCCACCCTCTCACAACAAAAACGGACAGGAATCTCTCATCCTGCCCGTTTTCTGATTTTTCAAGTTATGCCCTAATCAATAACTTTAATAATAAAAGCGGAAATTATCTTTCCATTCCGGATTTCTGTTTCAAAACCGCTTTCTGCAAAGCGGCCTCTTTTTCCGCCGCCTCAACCACACGCTGCGCCAGCTCGGCAGAAACCTCCGGCATATTGCCACCGCTCAGATACTGAGCCCTACTCATTGCTTTATTGGCATACAATGACTTTCCGGCCTCGGCCGTCTTAGCATCGCCGCCCCAGCTTTTTCCGCCGGCCGCCAGAATTTTATTAGCCAAAAAGCTTTTCTGAGCATCCGCCTGTTGAACACTGGCAGAAGCAATCAGACTTGTCCCGCCTTTGGCAAAAAACGCTCTTCTTTCTCCTTCCTTAAATACCTTTGCGGTATTTTCTTTCGTAAGATTTGACATAACTTTCCTCCTGAATCTTTTTTATTTTTAATTTTCTTTCTCTTTTGTCTATTATCGCAAGTATTTTAATCTTTGTCAATAATAAAAATACAAAGACACAAAAAAATTTTACTTTATCTTTAAGCCTGTTGTATTTATTTTTAAGATATTATATGTTAAAAAATATAACGAAAGCTTAACATGCCTCAAAAAAGCAAAAATAAAGCCCAAAACGGATAAATCTTATGTCTTTATTCAAATCCATCGCCACTTTTGGCGGATTCACCCTCATCAGCCGCCTCACCGGATTCCTGCGTGACATGTTTTTGGCCAACAGCCTCGGCGCCGGAATAATTGCCGATGCATTTTTTGTGGCTTTCAAATTGCCCAACCTGTTCCGCAGCCTGTTTGCCGAAGGAGCCTTCACCAGCGCTTTTGTCCCGATGCTTTCGCACAAAATGGTTTCTGAAAGCAATGAAAAAGCTTTCAAATTTGCTTCCCGGGCAATATCTGTCCTGACATTTTTTCTGATTATCTTTGTAATTATCGTCGAAATTTTCATGGATGAGCTGATTTTGCTGCTTGCCCCGGGATTCGCTGACAACCCGGAACAAATCACTCTGGCCGCAACATTATCACGCATTACTTTTCCGTTTCTGCTGTTCATATCCGTTGTTTCCTTTCAGTCCGGCATTTTAAACGCCCTGAACAAATTCGCCGCACCGGCCGCGGCACCTGTCATTCTCAACCTGATGATGATTGCCGCCGTTTTCGTCTTTAATCCTTTTGGCAGTTCTCCGGTTTACAACATCGCCATCAGCGTCTCTGCAGCCGGAATAATCGAAATCATCTGGCTGGCCTGGTTCCTGCGCCGGGCAAATGTACGCCTCCCGCTTTGCTTCAATATCCCCAAACTGTTAAAATCCGCCGAAATCAAAACCCTGTTTAAACGGATCGGCCCCGGTGTACTGGGGGCCGGCGTTTACCAAATCAACATGATGATAGACACCATCATCGTGTCGCTTGTCGGCGCCGGAGCCATCTCCTGGCTTTACTATGCCAATCGCCTCCAACAACTGCCGCTCGGGGTCATTGGCGCCGCCATCAGCGTCACCTTATTGCCCGTTTTGTCCAAAAATCTAAAAAGCGGCAACACCAAAGAAGCCCTCACCATCCAGAACCGCGCGGTTGAATACGGCGCCCTGCTGTCAATCCCCTCCGCTCTGGCTCTGATTGTCCTGGCCGAACCGATTGTCAATATCCTGTTTCAACACGGCCGGTTTGGCAGCCGCGAAACCGTCATGACGGCACAAGCCGTTATAGCCTATTCTTTCGGGCTGCCGGTTTATGTTCTGGTCAAAGCCTTAACCCCGAACTTCTTCGCCCGCGGCGACACCAAAACGCCGGTAAAATACAGCATTGTCGCCTTGGTCTGCAACGTCGTTTTCTCCCTGCTGCTGATGAAACCATTGGGACACGTCGGCGTCGCCGCCTCCACATCCATTACCGCCGTTATCTCTTTCTGGCAGTACCAACACGGGTTAAAAAAACGCGGTTACTGGACTTTTGCTCCGAAACTGAAACAAAAATTGCTGAACATCACCCTGTCCGGCCTGTTCATGACCCTCATCCTCTGGCTGACGCTTCACTTGCTCAACAACTTCTGCCCGGACTGGCTGACGCTTTCCTTCTGGTCAAAGACCGGCATTCTGGGAGCAACCTGCATTTTTGGCATTGCAAGTTTCGGTTTTATGGCTAAACTGACAGGAGTGCTGGAGATTGATGAACTGAAACGCCTCCTGCCCCGAAAAGGAAAATAAAAGCATGACCACCTCAAACGCTCATAATTTTTTCAAAAAGCTCACCGGCCTGATCAAAAACAGACAGCTGCCGCAATGGCGCCCGGGCAATGCCCTCACCGCTTTCATCAAATCCTGGTGGCACGTGCTGACCATCAGCATTCTGGCTTTTGCCTTTCTCTACTACCCGTTGGGCAGTTGGTTAATACACCACATTGACAAAACCACCGATTATGAAATCACCCACACCCCGACAAAACAGTCCGCCACCATAGAAACCGCCGCCTTTTTAATCAACCGCGAAGTTAACGACAAACTCTGGACCCCGAACCTGCCGTTTTTTTACCCGTCTTTTTTTCTCGATGACATGCCTAATTTTCAGCTTGGAATAATCGATTCGCTTGCCGTTTCTGTTTCCGCTATGGCGCACCGGCTCCCCGTCACGACAGAAACCGGCACAACATCTCACCTGCAAAAGGCAGCCGAACTGCTAAACTACCCCGGTACCG
>CALXTH010000025.1 GCA_944391365.1 uncultured Alphaproteobacteria bacterium
TTCCGGAAGCCATTGTTAAAGCGACCAACGAGGCAAAGAAAAATATGGTTCGCATTCCGCTGCGTGAGGGCAGAACGCTGCATCATGATGTTAAAGGTGTCTTTGGCGCCGGAAAAGTCATATTGAGAACGGCTCCTGCCGGTACCGGTGTTATTGCCGGTGGTCCGATGCGCGCAATTTTTGAAGTTCTTGGAGTGCAGGATGTGGTTGCCAAGTCGTTGGGATCAAATAATCCCTATAACATGATTAAGGCAACGTTTAATGCCCTGCAGGCGATTAATTCGCCGAGAATGGTTGCGGCCAAGCGCGGCAAAAAGGTTGGTGACATTGTAAGCCGCCGTGAGAACTCTTCAAATGTCAAGATGGAAAAAGAGGAGGCTTAATCAATGGCTAAGAAAACAATAAAAGTTACTCAGATCGGAAGTACTATCGGCCGTCCGGACTCTCAGAAAGCAACTCTGATCGGTTTGGGGCTGAATAAAATGCACAAAACCAGAGAGCTGGAAGATACGCCGGCTGTTCGCGGCATGATTAAAAAGGTCAGCCATCTGGTTAAGGTTGAAGAATAATCCGGAACCGGGAAGGAGCGTTGGTTGTTATGGCTGGCGTTTCCTTTCCGGGGCGGGAATATTCAGTCTGAGTTCCATAATACATTACATCAGGTGAAGAACAATGAAACTTAATGAAATTAAAGATAATGAAGGTGCCAGAAAATCGCGCAAGCGTGTTGCCCGCGGTATCGGCAGCGGCTCCGGCAAAACCGCCGGCAAAGGCCAGAAGGGGCAAAAGGCTCGTTCAGGTGTTGCCGTTAACGGTTTTGAAGGCGGTCAGATGCCGGTTTATCGCAGACTTCCGAAACGTGGTTTTAAGAACCATTTTGCGAAGGTGTTTGCGGTTGTTAATCTGGATACAATTCAAAAGGCTGTTGATGCCGGTAAGTTGTCGGCAAACGAAATTACCGTTGAAACTTTGATGAATGCCAATATCATCAGCAAAAAGCTTGACGGAGTTCGGTTGTTGGCTCGTGGTGCGATCAATGCCAGTATTAACATTACGGTTAATTCTGCTTCTAAGGCTGCGGTTGCTGCGGTTGAAAAAGCAGGCGGTAAGGTTATTATCGCATAATTATCCGGAGATTGTTTTTTTGGAGAGCGGTTCGTTTTCCGAGCCGCTTTTTTTATTGAAGATTCTGCTTGCAATTTGTTTTTTTGTGTGGTAGAAAGCTTGCGAAATTAAGAAGTTTTCGTGCATGGTCGTGGTGCGACTCCGTGGCGAAAACGAGTTTTTATCCGCTTTGTCCTGCAAAGCACAGAATGATTGAAAGGAAAAAGTCATGAGACATGGAATGGCTCACAGAAAGTTTAGTATGACCAAAAGTCAGAGAAGAGCTTTGTTTTCTAATTTGACGAATGCGTTGCTGACTCATGAGCAGATTAAAATTACTTTGCCGCGTGCAAAAGAGTTGAGAACTTTTGCCGACAATATGATTACTTTTGCCAAAAAAGGCGATTTGAACAGCAGAAGAATGGCTTTTGCCTTCCTGCGCGATAATGAAGTTGTCAGCAAATTATTCTCCACTTTGGCAGAGCGTTACAAATCCCGTAACGGCGGTTATACCCGTGTGTTGAAAGCCGGTTTCCGTTATGGTGATTGTGCTCCGATGGCGATTGTCGAGTTGGTTGACCGTGATGTTAAAGCCAAGGGCGCTAAAGATCTGGCTCGTGTTGCTGCCGAGAAAGCAGCGTTGGCTGAAGCTGAAAAAGCGGCTGCCGAAGAGAGCAAATAAGTTTGCGGATTTGGCAAAATGAAAAACGGCGTCCGGGAGGGCGCTGTTTTTTTTGTATCAGTTAAATAATCCGGTGTTGAAAATTAATAGTTGACAAAATTTCAGAAATGTGATACAGGTTATCTGTTTTATTAATTATTATTAAATTTTTTTTGTTATGACAAATTTGAAAAGTGCAACATCAACAGTTAAAAGTGAGTTTGAGAAGGTTGTTTTTTCTTCAGTCCGGATTGCTGAGGTTTCAAATTCGGATGTTTATTTCTCTCCTTTTGTGCTCGTGCCTGGTTTGGTTTCAGGGAAGAAGGCCGGAGTGTTGTTTCCGACTTTAACTCAGGGTGAGATATTTTGAGCTGTTGTTTGTTGCGTGAAAAAGAATGGTTTATCCTTTGGGTAAGCCATTTTTTTTATTTTTTGGCCGGGGAGAGGAGGCCGTGTTGTTCAAAAAGGCGGCGAATTTCGGTGTTGTCGGTGACGGTGACGACGGTCAGAGCCTGAAAAAGGGTATCGGTGTCAGCCCGGGAGAGCAGGATTTCGATGATTTCACCAGGGCGGTTAAGGGTGACGGTGAGGGTTAGCGGGTAGACTTTTTGGCCGCCGAGGTATGCAGGGTAGTTGCTGTCGGCTCCGCTGTCCAACAGGAGTTTGATGATTTCAGATGAAAAGCCCTTTTTGAGGGCAAATGTCAGCGGTGTGTGTCCTGCTGCATTGCGACGGTTGAGTTCCGGGCCGTAGGCGCAGAGGAGTTTGAGGTTGGATATTTTTGGGGTAGTCTTCAGGCAGGCGAATATCGGCCCGCTGCCATCGGGGGTGATGGCATTAATGTCGGCACCGGCATTGATGAGGCTTTGCAAAATTTGTTTTCGGCAATTTCTTTGGCAGGCGGCCATCAGCGGTGTTTGGTTATTTTCATCGGGAAAGTTGAGTTCGGCTCCCCGGGCGATGGCCGTAGAAACGATATCCGGTTTGTTTTCGATTATGCCACGGCGGAGCAGAGTGTCAGCGTTGTTGGCGACAGCCGGAAAGCTGTAGAGGCAGAGCAGAGCCATGTAAAATAAAAATTTTATCATAAGAGGAATATAACGGTGTATTCTTTAAAAAAGTTTAAGACCATGTTTTTGCCGTTGCAAATGGGCGCAAGCTGGCGCAGCTTGACCCGATCGGCGACCTGAGGCAGGTCGACAAACGGGCGCCGTTTGATCCGGTCGGTTTGCTGTTGAGGAATTGGGGCAAAGAAAGCGCGATGCTTAGATGGAGTTGATTGGGTGGTCAGGGGGGGAAAGGCTCAGGAAAATCCGGAGCCTTTTGTCAGGTTGAAAGAACAGGTCTTCCTTTTTACATAATTTTTTCGTCATTATATTGAATTTATAATTTACAATAAAGTTTAGTTATGATATACTATCCTTGTGTGATATTATGAAGGATGTGTGTCATGAAAATTAAATTTTTACTTTTTGTGACGAGTTTGTCCTTTTTACCAACTTTGTCGTTGGCTCAGTGTGTGGAAACAACAAATTGCGAAACGTTAGGTTATACCGAAACCTCCTGCGATGGCGGGAAAGGTGTCAAGTGTCCGTTTGGGAACAAGTGGGCATGCTTGAGCAAAGATACCTGTGAGGCCAGTGGTTTTAAATATACTTGTTCCGGTTCTGGCTATGCCGGAGCAAACGGAGACAGTTGTGGCGGTAAGTATAAAAAATGCACTTGTGCAGGAGGGTATATTTGGGACAGTAATCAAGGGTGTGTTGTTGATGCTTGCGCCGGATATCAATATTGTGAACATGGTTGTCGCGGGAGTGATACATGTGGTGGTAAATGTAAGAGCTGTCTGACTTATCAATGTGATTATTATTTCGATTGTGAATGTACTCCTGCTGGTTGGAGCTATTGGCTGACTTGTGATTGGTGGTGTGATTCGGATGAAATATGTTATAAAGACTTTGGAACTTTTGGTGAAGAGTCAACTTGTTTAAGTGCTTTAAAAACAGCCCAAAGTCAAACATATCGTTGTGAATATCGTTAAACAGACAAAAACCGCCGAGGGAAAGTCGGCGGTTTTTTTGTGTTATGAAAGCAGGTTATTCGTGCAGGTGAGGCATTTGGGCTTCTTCAACCAAATTGTTGATGAAGTCTTCGACCTTTAAGATTTCCTGCTTATCAGAGCCCAGACGGCGGATGGTGACGGTGCCGTCTTCTTTTTCTTTGGCGCCAACAACCGCAATGACCGGAATTTTTTCTACCGAGTGTTCACGGATTTTGTAATTGATTTTTTCATTGCGGAGGTCTGTTTTGGCTTGCAGACCGGCGCTGCGCAGTTTGGCGGCAACTTCTTCGGCGTATTCATCAAACTCGTTGACAATCGGGCAGACGACAACCTGTTCCGGAGAGAGCCACAGCGGCAGTTTGCCTGCGTGGTTTTCAATCAGAATTCCGAGGAAGCGTTCAATGGAGCCGAATAATGCACGGTGCAGCATGACCGGGCGGTGTTTTTCTCCGTCTTCGCCAATATAGGAGATGTCAAACCGTTCAGGCAGGTTCATATCAACCTGGATTGTACCGCACTGCCATTCGCGGCCGATGGCGTCTTTGAGGATGAACTCAAGTTTCGGACCATAAAATGCGCCTTCGCCTTCATTAATTTCAAATGCATAGCCATGAGAGGTGAGTGCATTGGACAACGCGTTTTCGCAAATGTCCCAAATTTCATCGGAGCCGATACGATAGATGCTGTCCGGCCGGGTGGAGAGGTAAATTTTGACATCTTCGAAACCGAAGTCTTTATAAATGTCAAGAATCAGTTTCAGCGTTGTGATGCATTCTTCTTCCATTTGCTCCGGCGTGCAGAAAATATGTGCGTCATCCTGAGTGAACTCGCGGACGCGCATTAAACCCATCAGAGAGCCGGAGGCTTCATAACGGTTGACTTTGCCGAATTCGGCGACGCGTAGCGGTAGGTCACGGTAGGACTTTATGCCCTGCTTGTAGACCAGCAGGCCCCCCGGGCAGTTCATCGGTTTGATACAGAACCATTTTCCGTCTTCTGTCTGGCCGGAGTAATTGTGGGCGCCATATTTGTCCCAGTGTCCGGAGGTTTCCCACAAGATACGATCCATCACCCGCGGGGTGGAAATTTCGATATAGCCGTTGTGTTCCTGGCGGTTGCGCATGTATTCAATCAGTTTGCGGTAGATACGGTATCCTTTATCGTGCCAGAAAACGGCGCCCGGCGCATATTCCGGCTCAAAATGGAACAGATCCATTTCTTTGCCGCGCTTGCGGTGGTCGCGTTTGGCGGCTTCTTCCAACATCAGGAGATAGGCTTCAAGGTCTTTTTTGTCTGCCCAGGCCGTGGCGTAAATTCGCTGGAGCATTTCTTTGCTCGAATCGCCGCGCCAATAAGCCCCGGCGACTTTGGTCAGTTTGAATGCGTTGCCGATTTTTCCGGTAGAGGGGACGTGCGGGCCTCGGCAGAGATCGGTGAAGCTGCCCTGGCGGTACAGGGAGATGGTTTCATCTTTCGGCAGGTCTTCAATGATTTCGGCTTTGTAGTGTTCGCCTTTGTCTTTGAAGAATTTGATGGCTTCATCACGCGGCATGATAATCCGTTCAACTTTTTCATCGCGTTTGATGATTTCGTGCATTTTTTCTTCAATCTTGGCAAAGTCTTCCGTGGTGAAGGGATCTTTGCGGGCAAAATCATAATAAAAACCGTTTTCTATCGCCGGGCCGATGGTGACCTGAACATCAGGCCAGAGCTCTTTGACGGCTTCGGCCATGACATGCGAGCAGGAGTGGCGCAGGATATGCAGGCCCTCTTTGTCGCGGCCGGTGATGATGGTCACGGTTGCGTCGGTCGTGATCGGAGTGCTTAAATCCTGTGTGGTGCCGTTGACGGTTATGGCTAATGCCGCTTTGGCCAAGTTAGGACTGATTTTTTCCGCGATGTCAAAACCGTTGACACCGCTCTCCATATTCATAATGCTTCCGTCCGGAAGTTTTATCGCAACCATGTTAAAACCTTCTTTCGTTACTAAAAATTTTTTTAATTTATTCTACTTTTATTGTTTTGAATTTACCACTTCGCGGTAAACCGCTATTGTTTTATCACACATTATTTGTTTTGTGAAGTGTTCTCTTACATTTTTTATGCCGGCAGCGCCGATTTTTTCAGCTTTTTCTTTATTCAGGCTCAGCGCCCAGTCCAAAGCGTCGGCCAGAGAGCGGGCGTCGTTGCTTTGGAAGAGTTTTCCGGTGACGCCGTCCTGAATGGTGTCAAGCGAGCCGCCGATGTTTGAGGCTACAACAATTTTGCCCATGGCCTGACCTTCAATGGAGATACGTCCGAATGCCTCGGGCTCAATGGCGGTGGAGAGAATGACGGTGGAAATCATCATCAGAGCCGGGACGTCGCTATACCGGCCGAAGAAGCCGATACGGTTCTCCAGGCCGTATTGGCGGCTGAGACTGCGGAGCTCGTCCATGTATTTGTGGCGCCCCTGAGCGTCGCCGGTGATGATACAATAGTAGTTTTGATGTTTCATCAGGTGGAGGGCTTCGATCAGCAGGTGCTGGCCTTTCCAACGGGTGATGCGGCCGGGGAGGAGCAGAACCGGTTTGTCATTGGGGACATTATATTCTTTTATTTTTCTGATGATGCGCTCACGGGTGACCGCCTCGGGGGCGAAGCGTTCAATGTCGGCGCAGCGGTGAATCAAATGGATTTTTTCGGCGTCGGTTTGCGGATAGTTTTTCAGGATATGCTCTTTTATATGGTTGGAAATGGCAATGACTCTTTCGCCATAAGTCATAATCCGGTTATAGAGTTTTTTGATGCCGAAAGGGCCGAGGCCATAGGTGCCGTGAAAAGTGGTGACAAAATGTGCGCCGGTCATTTTGGCCGCCCAATATGCGCTCCAGGCCGGGGCGCGGGAGCGGGCATGAACAATGTTGATGTGGTTTTTGCGGATGAAATCAGCCAGGCGTTTGGCGTTTTGGCGCATGATAAAGATATTTTTGCTTTTTAAGGGCAGGGTCAGGTGTTTGACTTTGAGTTTTTTCAGCTCGTTGACCATACGGCCGCCTTGGGAGGCGACAAAGTTTGTGATGCCCTGCCGGCTGAGTTCGGAGGCGATTTCGATTGTTCCGGTTTCAACGCCGCCGGTTTCGAGTTCAGGCAATACCTGGAGCACGACCGGAGAAACTTTGTTGTTCTTATCTTTCATTTTTTGTCCTTGGTTTATCAGGTCTGAAAAAAAGTTGTTTTCTTTTTTTTATACTGATTTGGCGGCGCCGCCAAGATAAAAGAACGGAAAATTCACAGGGGAAAAGGTCGAAAGAAAAAGTTTTGCTGCAGCAAGCTGGCGCAGCTTGACCCGATCGATTAGCGGCGGAGAGATTGGGGTATGAAGGCGCGATGCTCAGCTAGGGTTGGCGTAGAGATAAATAAAATTATCTGAATTGTTATAGCGAGGTAAATTTATTCGCCGTGGCGATTCATTTATATTATGATGGATTGCCGCGTCGGACAATGTCCTCCTCGCAATGACTTTGGATTTATTTTTATAAACCCTTCCTGTCCTCCCCTTAACGGAATTAAGGGGAGGGACGCTGTGGCTTGTTCCTTACCTTGAAAATCCTCATTTCGTGATTATTTCCTATTTGTATATTGATTTTTAAGGCTTGTTATGTTAAAATTATTTTAACTGGTAGATATATACCAGCCAGGGTTTTGCAGCCCTTTGCTAGAGAGTCGTTTTAGCATGACGACTTGAAAATAAATATGCTGGTATTCGCACATTAACTTGACTGCGGGTGCCAGCGAATAAGGCTCCGCCAAATAAGCTG
>CALXTH010000026.1 GCA_944391365.1 uncultured Alphaproteobacteria bacterium
ACTACGACTACAGCGGCAGCGGCTACCACTACAGCGTGGATATGTCTTATGGCGGCAGCAGCGGTTGGAGCGGCGGCAGCAACAGCGCCTATGTTCGCCCGGTGCTCGCTTCTTATTAGGTTTTGGCTTAAATTCTGGTGTTACACATATAAAGAGAAAAGCCTCTTCCGGAAAGGAAGAGGCTTTGGGTACATTCGGTTATTTCAGCATTTCGGGGGTTAAGATTTTTCCCTCGTAAAGCGAAAATAACCTGTCTTTCTTTAATGACAGCTGCATTGTGAGCGAAGTGAAGCAATAAGCATCTCCGCGTTCGCTCATAACCGCCCTTTCCAGCCTGAACTGCCGGTGAAACATGCTTTTCAGCGTGAGCAGCGTGTCCCGCTGAATGTCAATCATCAGAGATGTCGACCGGATGGACAAAACAGGAAAAACCGTTTCGCCTTCATCGGTTGTTACTTTGGCAATAGCCCAAAAAAGCGCGTCTTCGCTGATTTGAAAACGTTGTGCAAAAAATGCAGGTGTCATAAACTCCGCCCGATTGGCGGGTAATAAATAATTATCCATAATCTGTATTTTAACAAGTGGAATATAACATAAATTTTAGACAAAATCAAGATCTTTTTTTCAATATTTACCCTGTCCGAAAATAAAAATCTGTTGTCAAAAAATTAATTTTTTGTATAATATAGTATAAGGAAAAGAATTTTTTATAAGGTCGAAACAGATGCAGGGACACGATCGTCTTGAAATTTATTATCAGGTCAGCAGCACTCTCAACCGTCTGGCGAAGGACAAAAATCTGAATGATTTGCCGGCGCTTGAAAATCTGGTTGACGCTTATTTGGTTTATACGGCTTCGACTCAAAAGGATCTGTCCCCCGTTGTTGAAAAAATCCGGGCAGATATTTTGAAAAAGATTTCTGTCCGAAAACTTTTGACTGAACCTGATAAGCTGACGGAACTGGCGGCGGTTATTTCTGAACGGGAAATGTCTTTTATGGACAAGAAACAGGTGCTGAAATCTCTGGATACAATTATTCAGGCGCAAAATCTTGGCCGGGAGCTCTCTCGTCAGGCTGAGGCGCAAAAAGCCGAGACACCTGCTTTTGATGAAAAGGCTCTGGACAAGCTTCTTCGGGCGGCCGAGAGTCTGGCCGGGCAAGATAAAAAAGCGGCCGGAAAACAAAAAAGCGATGCTGCCAAACAGGAAAAGACAAAAGCATTTTTATTGGAGGAAGTACAAAAACGCCTGGCTAAAAAAGCCGCCCTTTCTCCGAATGATGAATATATTGCGCAGAATCTACAGACTCTGTCATCTGTTTCTTTGAAAGAAACAGACGGGAAACCGGCCTTTTGCCTTGAGTTTGGTGCCGGAAAAATATTTTCGCTCCGGGTTTATACCAAAGGGAATGCTTATGTGTTCGGGGTTTCTGACGAAGCCTTAAAAAACAAAAAGCAAACGACGGATTTATACAAAGCTCTGCGGGACAGCGGTTCTTTGTCTTTTGGGGCTTTGGTGACAAGCGGCGGATCATCGTCGGCCGGACAGATTAAAGATAAAGAGTTAAAACAGCAGTTGGATATTACGGCTTTTGAAATGAACGCCGGGCAAAAAGCAGCGTTTCGCAAAGAGCTTTCCGCTTTTAATCTGTTCAAAAACCATGGCGAGGCAAAAAAGCTGACTGAACTGGAAGAACTTCTCCGCCGCAAATATCAGTTTTTGCAGAGCACCGACAGGCAAGATATTTATAAGCAAAAACAACAAGATCTGGCTAAAATAATCAATGCTCAGGCGGCGGCGTTGGATAAAAATTTTGCCATGATGTTGGAGCGCTGCTCTCCGGAAGAGTTTGTCAGTCTTTTGGCGCCGGCGGCCGGAAATAATTTTGAGGCAAAATCTGTTCGTGAAGATTTTTCCGCCCTGCTCCCGAAGCTTGCGGCAGATGACGGCAAAGCTCTGCTGTCAGCTCGGCGGCAGCTCGTGGAGGCCGTTAAAGACGACAGAGGTTTGTGGACTGAAGTGAAAGAAAATTATTATAGCCTGATCAAAGAAAGAGCCTCTGATAATTTTTACAAACAAATGACCGAGTGTCTTTTTAACGGGGAAATGAGTGTTAAAGACGCTCTGAAGGCAAACAGTGCGGTTTTGTCACCGGAGGTCAGCCGGCTTATTTTGCTCCGGAGTATTGAACTGCGCGGACTGGGGCCGGATAAAATTACCGATACGGCAATTATGGATCGTCTGCACAAAGAGCTCGGTTTTCATGTCCGGCGCAAAAAATTTCAGGTTTCGGGCAACAACAGTATGCGTTCAAAACCTTTGACCGCCATGTTGCGCAGTCTGGCCGACGGGCGGCCGTTTTCGCTCCATGGAGAAGTCAAGTTTGATAACCGTGACCGCCTGTATATTAATCATAACAAACAGCAGTTTCGTGATTTGCTGGGAAATGATCCCAATTTTGAACCGTTGATCGGCAATGTGCTGGAGGGTCGGGAATCCGAGACCTCATCTTTATCCCCTACCCCGTATCAAAAAGCATACAAGACTCTCGGCCTGCTTGCCGCTCTTAGTCCGAAAATGGACAATGACAAAGCTGATGATTTGCTGTTTTCGCAAGTTTATAATGTCAGCGGCAGTTCTCTTCCCTCACTCAAAGCCCGGAATAAATGGAACAGGGATGATTATTTGTTCAAAACTTATATGGAGATTTTTCATCCGGGTGAATCCTATGCCGACAATCCGGCGCAGGCAAAAAAACATTACCATTGGGATGATTTCAAAAAAATAAATCGTTCGCAAGCCGACCTTGTGGCCAAGGAGTTTGAGGACAATGCTCCGTCGCCGCAAAAGCTTGCCGCCATTCTGCTGGCCAAAGGGCAATGGCCGGCCGGGGACGAGGAAACAACCGTTCATCATAATGATCCGCTGAAGTATGCGCCATCAACCTCACATCCGGAAGAATTTAACGGCAGCGGCAAATTGGTCATCACCGTTCAGTGGAAGCCCTGGGAGCCTGATTTTCATAAACTGGAGCATCTGACAACCATTGAGGGACTGGACTGTCATAATCCTTATCTGGTTGCCGAGGGTGACGGAAGTTATCGGCGTTTTCCGCAGTGCGACCTGAAAAAGGGAATGGAAATCTGTTATGAAAAGCCGCAAATTCAAAATAAGAACGGCGGCTTTGACGATATTATTCCGGAGAACACCCTGATGATAACTTCGTCCGGGGCAAAAATCTCATATCCGCATCTGCCGGAGCATGTGCTCAACCGGACTTTGAATCATGCCCGGGCGGAAGCTGGGGCAGCTTCACCCCATCGGTTAGCGGTTGAGAGATTGGGGCACAGGAGGCGCGATGCTTAGATTGTGCTGGCGGAGAGAAAAAGGGCTCAGGAGGAATCCTGAGCCTTTATCTTTTTTCAAAACCTAAAAAGCGAACACCGGGCGGATAGACATAGTGTTGCCGGTACTGTTCTTATAGTAATCATGCATATTGAAATCTCCATTTATGGTGGCGCCAAAGTACCATGCGTGGCCCTCGGAGTACTCAGATGACGACCAAACATACTCACCAATGATTGTAACATTTCCCAGGATTGTTCCCCCGGCAGTTCTGATACCATTATTAACCTTGGTGAAATTTGTCTGATTGCTAATATTATTCAAAACATCATAAGATGGCAGACACCATTTTTTACCGCCGGCACTATAATTATTTGCTGCATTAGCAGCCGCAAAGCGGCTGCCCAAAGCAACCAGCTTTTGGGTGTTGGTGCAGCTGGCTCTGGCGGCCTTGTCAGTCACACCGGTTAAAGAATAAGAACCTGTATCCCAAGCAATGTCCGTTGCAACCGGTTTTACGGTCATTACCCAGCCGTTTTCACTGGCTGTCTTTTCATAAATAACCACACCGAGCAAAGTTTTAGAAGCAATATCTTCATTATAGCATTTACTATCGCTATAATATAATGTTCCAATAGTACAGCTTACAGATTGTTGTTCACAAGTTCCATTTTTCCACTCATAGCCGCTTGCACATGTACATTGAGTATATTTTCCATCGCAGGCTGAGCCTGCGCCACCGGCGTAGCCGGTACCGGTACAGGTATATTTATAAGAAGACGAACAAGAAAGGGCGCAACTATTTCCGTTCCAAGTATAATTTGTT
>CALXTH010000027.1 GCA_944391365.1 uncultured Alphaproteobacteria bacterium
TGATAAAGACCTTTTTTTATTATTTATTTGCAATGCAAAATTTTAAATAATCACGAACTTCAGATTTTCAAGATAAGGAACAATCAACAGCTTCCCTCCCCTTAATTCCGTTAAGGGGAGGACAGGAAGGGTTTATAAAAAATCATCTGAATTATCGTCATTGCGAGGCGAATTTATTCGCCGCGGCAATCCATTCTTATTTTTATGGATCGACACGCGGATTATTATCCGCTCGTGGGTTGATGACAACCTTTTGTTTCTCCCTGAACCCTCCGCTGGCACAATCTGCACGCAGTGCGCTTCATGTCCCTATCCATCTACCGCTAACCGATGGGATCGACCTGCCTCAGGTCGCCGACCGGGTCAAGCTGCGCCAGCTTGCGCGCCTCATTAGCCGCAGGACAAGCTACAGCTAACTGACGGGGTGAAGCTGCCTCAGCTTCCGGCGCCCGTTTGTTGTGGACAATTTGAGAAAAGAAAACATCCGGACTTGCATTTTCCACCATGCTTTGTTAGAGTAAACAAAAAACAGGAAAGGAAGGGCGATGATGATAAAAACGGTTAAAACAACAGCCTACACAGATCAGAAAATGGGCACCGGCGGCCTGCGCAAAAAGACTAAGGTCATGATGCAGCCAAATTATTTTGAAAACTTTATCCAAAGCGTTTTCAACACCATCGGCAGCCTTGAGGGAAAAGTTTTTGTCGTCGGCGGCGACGGCAGATTCTTTAACGCCGAAGCCATCCAACGCTTTATCAAAATGGCCGCGGCCAACGGCGCAAAAAAACTCATCATCGGACAAAACGGCTTCATGTCGACCCCGGCCGGGTCCAATGTCATGCTGAAAAATCACACCGACGGCGGATTCATTTTTTCAGCCTCACACAACCCCGGCGGTGAAAACGGCGACTTCGGCATCAAATACGCCAACCACACCGGCGGTCAGGTTCCAACCTCCGTCAGCGACAAAATCTATGCCAACAGCAAAACCATTACCGAATACAAAATCATGGACTGTCCGGATATTGACCTGTCCGCACTGGGCAGCCAAAAACTCGGTGAAATGGAAATAGAAGTCATCGACCCGGTGAAAGATTACGTTGAAATGATGCAGGGCATCTTTGATTTTGAGGCCCTGAAAAAACTGTTCCGCTCGGGATTTACCATGCGCTTCGATGCAATGAACGCCGTCACCGGCCCTTACGCCATCCGTATTTTTGAAGAGATTCTGGGCGCGGCCAAAGGTTCGGTCATCCGGGCTGTTCCGCTGCCTGACTTCGGCGGCCTGCACCCTGACCCGAACCTGACTTACGCCAAAGACCTCGTTGACTTCATGTATTCGGATAACGCCACGGACTTCGCCGGAGCCAATGACGGCGACGGTGACCGCAACATGATTCTCGGCAGACATTTCTTCGTCACCCCAAGCGACAGTCTGGCGATTCTGACCGATAACTACCACCTGATTCCGGCATATAAAAACGGCATTTACGGCGTGGCCAAATCTGCGGCAACCTCGACAGCAGTCTGCCGCGTCGCCAAAAAGAACAACCTGCCGTATTATGTCGTACCGACCGGATGGAAATACTTTGTCAACCTGATGGATTCCAAACGCATCACCCTCTGCGGAGAAGAAAGCTTCGGCTCCGGCTCTTCCCACATCCGGGAAAAAGACGGCATCTGGGCGATTCTGTTCTGGCTGAGCATCATCGCCGCTACCGGAAAAACCGTCGAAGAAATTACCCGGAAAAACTGGAAAAAATACGGCCGCAGCTACTACATGCGTTTCGATTTTGAGGGGCTTGACACCGCTGTTGCCGATAAATTAATGGCTGATCTGGAGGAACGCCTCCCCTCTTTACGCGGCAAAAGATTCGGCAACAACGAAATTTCACAAGCAGCCCCGTTCATTTATAATGACCCGGTCGATGGTTCCTCAACCAAAAACGGTTTGGTTATTGACTTCACCAACGGCGCCAAAATAACCTACCGCCTGTCCGGCACCGGCTCCACCGGCGCCACCCTGCGCGTCTACATTGAACGCCTGGAATATGACAAACTCAGCGAAGAACCTCTCCCGATGCTCCAAAATTTGTTCAAAATCGCCATGCAGATTGCCGAAATAAAAGAAAGAACCGGAAAAGACAAAGCTGATGTCAACACTTAAACGACAGACCTTATGGATATTTCTGTTGCTGGCGCTTGGCTTTTCGGCAAGCGCCCATGCCGGGTTATACGGTTTTTCCAACGTCCACCCGCTGACCAAAGAAGAAGAAATCCTTGAAGTTGTCTCCCCGCCTTATGACATTCCGAACTACCGTGCCCTGATGCGCAACAATCTCTACATGCTGATCAGCTACGCCAAGGCTCAAAACCCAAACTTTCAGGCGATTTTGCACGAATGCGACGATGTCCTTTACAAAAGCCTCTGGGAATATCACCTTGAAGGCTACCGCCGGGCGCGTAAACAAGGCCTTGACGCCGATGACCCGAGTTTTTTGATTCGCAACACAAAAGACATTCCCGAACAATAGCAGGAAGACAACAACATCAGCAAAAACTTTTACAAACTTGTCGACGGTGTCGTCTACAACAATCTTTACTGCTCTCCGGTCAAAATCAATCCGGCCATGAAAGACTCACCGATTCGCGTCATTTCAATCAGTCATTGTCCCTCCCTCGCGACATTTGATGCAGCCGTCAGACTGGCCACCAAAGAAAACGTCCTGTTTTATGGTTTTCTCAAATCCGGTCAGGCATTCAGATACATCAGCAACCAACCGATCATCAACGAAAATGCCGACAATATTTTCAAGGTCTCCGAAGCGCGCAATATCTCTTTTCTTGTCGATGACAGCCGCTATCAGTCCAAACTTGAAATGATAAACGACATCCAAAACTCCAATTATGACATCGTTGTCATCAATCCGCTGTTCCACATCCAAACCCAGTTCAGCGCCAAAGAAGTCGACAGCCGCCGCTACAAAAAAAACGGCGCCAGAAGACTGATTATCGCCATGCAAAACGTTGCCGAAGCATTCCAAAGCCACTATTACTGGCACCCGGAATGGACCAAACAGCGGCCGGACTGGATGGTGCGCTTTTCCTTCAACAGTGAAAACGCCTACATCACCAGATACTGGACGTCAGAGTGGCAGAAAATCATTTCGGACTATACCAAAAGCATTCTCAACAGCCACTATGACGGCATTTTCTTCACCGGCATCGAAAATCACCGTTATTTTGAAACCCAAACCCCGCTGGAGTAAAACCGGACAATGAATGAAATTGAAATTCTGGACATCTCGCGCGACGCCGTATTCACGCTGATAAAAGTGGTAACCCCGGTTCTGTTGGTTGCACTTTTCGTCGGCTTAATTATCGGTATTTTTCAGGCTCTGACCCAGATTCAGGAGATGACGCTGGCTTTTGTGCCCAAAATACTTTGTGTTTTTCTGACACTCATTCTGCTGTTTCCGTTCATGCTGAACCAAATGCGCACTTTGTCTGAAACCCTTTTTGATAAAATTGTCAGCGGCGGATAACCCCGATGCAGGAAATTGTCAGCCTTGAAATATATAAATATATGCTGATTTTCATGCGCCTCGGCTCCGCAATAATGCTGATGCCGGGATTTAGCAGCAGCTATATCAACATGCGCTACCGGCTGTCCATAGCTCTGGCCTCATGTCTGGTTTTGCTGCCCTTTCTGAGTGAATCACTGCCGCCCCCGGCCCCTGACTTTCTGGACAACATAAAAACCTGCGGCATAGAGATTATCTATGGCATTTTTCTCGGAATGGTCATGCAGTTTTTGTTTTCAGCCTTAAATTTGGCCGGAAACTTTGCCGGCACGGCAATCGGCTTCTCCAACGCCCAGGTATTCAACCCGAGCAGTCAAACTCAGTCTCTCGTTCTTGAAAGTTTTTTCAGCATCATCGCCCTGACAATTATCTTTGTGTCGGATTTGCATCATATCATGATTTCGGCGGTTATTGACAGTTACAACCTGTTTCCCGCCGGAAGCCCGCTGCCGACCGGCGACTTTGCCGATTTTCTAAGCCAAACGCTGAACACCTGTTTCATCACCGGATTCAAACTCGCCTCGCCGTTCATAGCCTTTACCATCATTTTCTACGTCGGCATGGGATTGATTTCCCGCCTGATGCCCCAGCTGAACATCTTCTTTTTATCCCTGCCCCTGCAAATTTACCTCGGGCTGGGCCTGTTGTTTATAACCCTTCCGGCAATAATCTTCTGGTTTATCAATTACTATGAAGATAATCTGCACCGGTTTCAAAGCTGACAGAGAGGTCTCATGGTAGCCGAAGACGAAGATGAAGCCTCCAAAACGGAAGAACCGTCCGAACGAAAGATCAGCAAAGCCAAAGAAGAAGGCGATATTGCCATTTCTCAGGATGCCAAAAGCTTTATCATGCTTTTGGGTATGCTTTTCGTCGTCTGGCTGATAATCCCGATGATGGGGCGCTGGTTTTACCGTTATTTCGGCCTGTTCATTGAACGCCCCGAAACCATTCCGACCGATTCCAAACATCTTCAGCTGTTAATGTTTCACTGCGTCATTGACTTTTTCAAAATTCTGGGAATTCCCTTTGTGATCTTCATGGTTCTGGGTATTGCCGCCAGCATTATGCAAACCGGCTTTGTTTATGCCCCGCAAAAGCTCCTTCCCAACTGGAACAAACTGAACATTTTTGCCGCGCTTCCCAAATTCATCAACATGCAGAAAATTGTCGAAAGCTTAAAAGGCATTATCAAAATCAGTGTCATTGCCTGGATTGCCATTCTGGTATTGCGTCCCTATCTCGGCCGCAGCGAACTCATGCCCGAAATGGAACCTTCCGAAATCCTGCGTCTGACCCATCGCATTGTCACCTTGCTGATATTCACGATTGTACTGGCAGTTCTGGTCATCGCCATTGCTGACTTCATCTATCAAAGATATGCACATTTAAAAAAGCTGCGCATGACCCGGCAGGAAGTCAAAGACGAATACAAACAAATGGAAGGAGATCCGCTGGTAAAGTCCCGTATCCGCCAGATTCGCAACGAACGGGCGCGCCGCCGCATGATGGACAGCGTCCCCAAAGCCGATGTGGTCATCGTCAACCCGACGCACTATGCTGTTGCATTAAAATACGAGATGGCTACAATGGATGCGCCGGTTGTCGTCGCCAAAGGTGTTGACGCCGTGGCATTGAGGATTCGCGCCGTTGCGGAAGAACACGACGTCCCGATTGTCGAAAATCCGCCGCTGGCCCGTGCCCTCTTTGCATCCGTTGACCTGGACCAGTCAATCCCTGAAGAACATTTTAAAGCCGTAGCCGAGGTAATTGGATATGTTATGCAGCTTAAAAACGAAACGCCCAGATAAACAGCTTGAAAAAAGGCTGTTACTTCTGGCTTATGCGTTGGTCGCCCTGACCATCACCATCATCCTGTTCATGATTTATCCGCAATACTTCGTTTACCTGACCCTGCTGACCGTTTTCATGAGCTCTTTCTGTTTGCTCTCCACCATCAAAACCATTACCGCCGGAGAAGAAGCCATCAGCTATGGCGGCTTTGCCAATGAACTGATGAAAGATGAAACCGCCGGCCGCCGTATTGACAACGCTGCCTTTGAACCCGTTATGGAAAACGACGCGGCGGCTGACCTGTTCAAAGGCGCTCCGGTAATGGAATTTCTCCGGCAGCACCTTTCCGACAATCGCCAGAACAAACCCGCTTTCGGACGCCTGCAGGCCGCCATTGAAAACCTCAGCCGGGAAAAAGTCACTCTTGCCCTTGACCTCAGCCACGAAGCTCATAAAATTTTCGGCTCCGAGACATGGTTTGAAATCTCGCTCCGCCCGATATACCTGAAGAAAACAGATATTTTTGAAGGCCCCTACTCAATCCGCAAAATCAAAAAAGACACTTACTTTTTCTGGAACATCCGCGACATTACCGCCGACAAAAACATGGATCAGGTTTTTCAGGAAGAACGCCGCAGCCTTCATGACTTTCTGGACTATCTGCCCGCCCCGCTTTACATCTGCAACCGGGAATACAAAATAGAATATGCCAATCATGCTTTTTCCCGACTGCTCGGCTGCTCGCGTGAGGAATTAAATACCCGCAGCCTCAAAGATTTTCTGGCCACAAACTCCCCGCTCCCCGCCCCGCACACCTCTTCATGGAAAGGGCGCCTGTACATCTGCAACGCCAAACAGGAAGTCATTGAATGCTTTGCCGCTCAGGAAAATTTCCGCGATAATGCCGAAATCAAAACCAGAGGCGTCCTCTTCTGCGACATTCCCGGCGATGCCGCCCTCCACCAACAAATTGAGGACCTTGCCGACCGTCTGGGCTGGATGTTTGACTTTGCCCCGATAGGCATCGTCCTCTGCAACAGCGAACACCTGATTCTCGACGGCAACAAAGCCGCATCGGCATTTCTCCGACAAGATGTCAAACGCCTGAAAGACCAGAACTTCTCTGCTTTTCTGAAAGACGAAGACATTCCCGCCCTCAACAACGCCGTTGAAGGCCTCCTCTGCCGCAGCCAGAGTGCAGCAATTCTTGACGTTCGCCTGACTTCTGCCGGAGAAGAACGCGTCGCCATGCTGTACCTGAGCCCGATGCAAAAACTCCACACCGCAGACAACGCTCCGGCAACCGGCTATGTCGCCTACATGATAGACGCCACCGCCCGCAAAAATCTGGAACTCCAGTTTGCTCAGGCTCAAAAGATGCAGGCCATGGGACAAATGGCCGGTGGCGTTGCCCATGACTTCAACAACCTGTTAACCGCCATGATCGGTTTCTGCGACCTGCTCCAACAACGACACGGAGTCGGAGATCCGTCCTTTGCCGACATCATCCAAATCAAAAACAACGCCAACCGCGCAGCCGCCTTGGTGCGCCAGCTGCTGGCTTTCTCCCGCAAACAGCCCTTAAAGCCCAAACTCATCGACGTCACCGAAAACTTTGCCGAGCTGACCCAGATGCTCCGGAGAATTTTGGGCGAACAGATCACCCTCAAATTCCACCACGGCAGTGACCTCGGTTTCATCAGGGTTGACCCTGTCCAATTCTCTCAGGTCATCATCAATCTGGCCGTCAACGCCAAAGATGCCATGAACAACCACGGAACCCTGACCATCAACACCCGGGTCGAAACACTGGCCGAACCATACCAGTTCGGAGCTGACACCATAAAACCCGGAGACTTTGTCGTCATTGAGGTAAAAGATACCGGCTGCGGTATCCCGATTGAAAATCTGACCCGGATTTTTGAGCCGTTTTTCTCCACCAAACAAAACGTTGTCGGCTCGGGCACTGGCTTAGGCCTGGCCATGGTTTACGGCATTGTCCGCCAAACCGAAGGCTTCATCAAAGTTGACAGCATTATCGGCAAAGGCACCACTTTTTCAATTTACCTGCCCCGCTTTGAAAAAGAAGAAGAACCCGCCGACAAAACCC
Source organism: uncultured Alphaproteobacteria bacterium (assembly GCA_944391365.1). Lineage (GTDB taxonomy): Bacteria > Pseudomonadota > Alphaproteobacteria > RF32 > CAG-239 > HGM16780. Next base: position 7,490 of record CALXTH010000027.1, read on the forward strand.
CCGCCGGCACCAAAACCAAAGAAATCATCACCTCAGCCGACGGTTCTCCGGTTCTGACCGTACAGGAAAGAAACACCTCTCCGGTAACATCGGCCAACAAACTGATTTTCGGCTTAAACGTCTCCTCTGTCGACCGTGGATTTGAAACCACGACGGCACCGGCTGAAGACATCCGCATTCTTTTTGTTGAAGACGAAGATTCCGTCCGTTCTTTTGCCGTCCGCGCCCTGAAGAAAAAAGGCTACGAAGTCATCGGCTGCAATTCCGCCGAAAACGCGCTTGAACATCTGGAACAAGACACCCGTTTTGACCTGATGATCACCGATATGGTCATGCCCGGAAAAAGCGGCACCGAACTGGCCGGTATCGTCCGCGAAAAAATCCCCGACATCAAAATTCTGCTGGCCTCCGGCTATTCGGAAGAAATCGCCCGCAGAGAGCTCGCCGGCTCGGATGATTTTGATTTTATTGCCAAACCTTTCTGCCTTGGAGACTTGACTAAAAAGGTTTTTGATGTCTTAAATAAAGACTGACATCAGAACAATCAGGAGTCTTCATGAACACCACAGGCCAGACACAGCTGCCTTTTGAATTTTATCACCGTCCCTGCCTCGGGCGGGATGACTTCATGACGGCTGCTTGCAATTTTGAAGCTTTCCGGTTGATTGATTCCTGGCCGGTCTGGACATATTTTGCCGCCTGCATTTACGGTCCCGAAGGCTGCGGCAAATCACATCTGGCTAACATATTTTCGGATAAAGTCTCCGTTCTTGAGCATTACCCGTACAAAATTCCCCTGATTCAGGCTTCCGATTTAACAATGGAAATGCCTCGCCGGCTTTTAAACACACACAAATGTTTAATTGTCGAAAACCTGAACGGAAACATCAACCAGGAAGCCATGTTCAATCTTTATAACATGTACCGGGACGAAGGTGGTTTCATTTTATTCACGGCAGAAGAAGCCCCCGCCCGTATCAACTTTTCACTACCGGATCTGCGCTCCCGGATGAACATCATTCCCAGCGTTGAAATCAAAGAACCTGACGACGGCCTGCTGTCTGCTCTGCTGATAAAGCTGTTCATGGACAGACAAATATCCATCTCCCCGGAACAAATCAACTATATTCTGGCCAACATGCAACGCTCTTTTGCCTGCGCCCGCAAACTGGTCGCCGAAATTGACAACATTTCACTCGCCCGCAAACGGGCTGTATCCATCCCGATTATCAAAGAAGCCCTTAGTAATCTGGAAAACGATTCTCAGGGCGAACTCTTTGCTCCCATCCAGGAAGACCTGTTCTCTCAACACTAAAGGCATCCGATGATAATATTAAAAAGAATACCGCGTTTCACGCTGAAATCCTGGCAGTTTATCCCGCTTTACGCCGCATTCACGCTGCTTGCTTACAATCAGGCATTCTTTACCCGCCTGCTCGGAATAAACGATTCGCCATGGTTTGCCGTCAGCATCGGAATAACTGTTTTCGCGACTCTGATCCTGATTCTGAGCCTGCTTTTCTGCACCCCGAAACTCACCAAAATCATTGCCGTAACCTTAACAATTCTGAACAGCATCGCCTTATATTTTATGAACAGTTACAATATCCTGATTGATAAAATAATGCTGTTGAATGTCATCCGGACAGATATCTATGAAGCAAGCGATGTCCTTCAACCCAAAATCCTGCTATACCTCCTTTTAGCCGGTGTTCTGCCGGCCTGGCTGATTACCCGGACAAAAATCGTGTTTGCACCGGCCGCCACAGAGCTGAAACAAAGACTCAAACTCAACCTTGCCGCCGTCTTTCTTGCCGCGGTTTTCATCATCCCGTTCCGCACGGAAACACAACATACCCTGACCGAACGCTTTGACCTGCGCTATGCACTCATTCCGTCAAATTATATCGGCGCCGGCATCGGCGTTGCCAAAATGTATGACGAACTCACCCGTCCCTTCACCCCGATTGCCGAAGACGCCAAAATACACAAATATTGGAAAAACGATAAAAAAAACCTGTTTGTGTTCGTTGTCGGCGAAACCGCCAGAGCCGCAAATTTCTCTCTGGGAGGATATCATCGCCCGACCAATGCCCCTCTGAAACCATACCTCAATAACATTGTTTACTACCCCGAATTCTATGCCTGCGGCACCTCAACAGCCGTTGCCGTTCCCTGCATGTTTTCCAAATATGCCCGCACCGAATTCAAAGAAGGCTCGGAACTAAACACCGCCAACCTTCTCGATGTTTTCAAAAACGTCGGCTACCACGGCCTCTGGCGTGAAAACAACACCAGTTGCCAAGACAACTGCAACCGGATTGAACTTGAAGAACCCTGCAATCAAAAATTTTGCCAGGACGATATTCTGCTTGAAAACCTGGAACAAAAAATCCGCAACATTAATCAAAACACATTCCTGGTTCTGCACCAAAAAGGCAGCCACGGCCCCGACTACTTCAACCGCTACCCGACAGATTGGACAGCGCCTTATCACCCCGTCTGCACCGACAAAGGACTGATGAGCTGCTCCCGGGAAGAAATCATCAACACCTACGACAACAGCATCACCTATACCAGCCTGTTCCTGCGCCGCACAATTAAAATTCTGCAAAAACTCTCAAACGAATACAACATCGTCCTGATTTATGCTTCAGAC
>CALXTH010000028.1 GCA_944391365.1 uncultured Alphaproteobacteria bacterium
TAATTCAATAACCGCTGATAATGCGTGATAACCAGCATGGCGTTATGGGCATTACGTTCGGCATTGACCCCATCGGCAACGACTTTCAGCGCATCAATATCCAGTCCGGAATCGGCTTCATCCAAAATGGCAAAAGACGGTTTTAAAATACTGAGCTGCAGGGTTTCCAAACGTTTTTTTTCACCTCCGGAAAAGCCGACGTTAACCGGGCGTTTGAGCATATCGGCGGAGATGCCCAGCTTTTTACTTTCTTCCCGGACGAGTTTCAGAAAAGCCGGGGTATCAAGCTCCGGCTCCGCCCGATGTTTGCGGACGGCATTGAGCGCATGTTTCAGAAAAGTGGTTACCGGAACACCTGGAATTTCAACCGGATATTGCATAATCAGGAACATGCCTTCTCTTGCCCGTTCTTCAACCGGCATAGACAGGAGGTCTTTTCCCTTAAAGCGGACTTTGCCGGAGGTGACTTCATAGCCTGGCTTTCCACACAAAACATAGGACAAGGTTGATTTTCCTGCGCCATTTGGCCCCATGATGGCATGTACTTCGCCTTCGTTGACGGTGAGATTGAAACCCTTAATGATTTCCTTATCCTGTACCCGGGCGCAGAGATCTTCAATTTCAAGCAATGGTGTTTTGGTCATTTTCCTTCCTTTGTCTTTTGTGCGGCACTGATTTTGGCCCCGTCGTTCAGGGGTGTTTTTCCGCTCCGGCCGGTCAGTGCCGGATTTATCATTTCAGCCGACGCTCCCTTCCAAACTGATATTAATTAACTTTGCAGCTTCTATCGCAAATTCAAGCGGCAGGTGCTGCATCACCTCTTTACAGAAACCGTTGACAATCAGACTGACCGCCTTTTCTTCCGAAATTCCGCGGCTGCGGCAGTAAAACAGCTGTTCATCACTGATCTTTGAGGTGGTTGCCTCATGCTCCAAACGGGCGGTTTTATTGCGGTTTTCGATATAAGGTACGGTATGCGAGCCGCAAGCGTCTCCAATCAGCAGGCTGTCACACTGTGAATAATTGCGGGCACCGGAAGCCTGCGGGCTGATTTTGACCAAACCGCGGTAAGTTTGGTTGGAGCGGCCGGCGGAAATGCCTTTGGATATAATCTTGGAGCTGGTATTTTTACCGATATGAATCATTTTGGTTCCGGTATCGGCCTGTTGCAAATTGTTGGTAATGGCGACGGAATAAAATTCGCCGACGGAATTGTCCCCTTGCAAAATGCAGGATGGATATTTCCAGGTGACGGCCGAACCGGTTTCGACCTGTGTCCAGGAGATTTTGGCATTTGCGCCGCGGCAGGCTGCCCGCTTGGTGACAAAGTTGTAGACTCCGCCTTTGCCGTCTTTGTCGCCGGGGTACCAGTTTTGAACCGTGGAATATTTGACTTCGGCATCTTTCAGAACCACAATTTCAACAATGGCGGCATGAAGCTGGTTTTCATCACGCTGCGGCGCTGTACACCCTTCCAGATAGGAGACATAGCTTTCTTCATCGGCGATAATCAGCGTGCGCTCGAGTTGTCCGGTATTTTTGGCATTAATCCGGAAATAGGTTGACAGTTCCATCGGGCAGCGGACGCCTTTGGGAATATAAACAAAAGAGCCGTCAGTAAAAACAGCGGAATTCAGGCTGGCAAAAAAGTTGTCGGTATAGGGGACGACCGAGCCCAGATATTTTTGCACCAAGTCAGGATGTTCCTTAACCGCTTCGGAAATCGAACAGAAGATAATCCCCTGTTCGGCCAGTTTTGCCCGGTAAGTGGTGGCTACCGAAACCGAATCAAATACGGCATCAACGGCAACGACACCGGCTAGCGCCTCCTGCTCTTTCAGAGGAATGCCCAATTTTTCATAAGTCGACAGCAGCTCGGGATCAACCTCATCAAGGCTTTTTGGGCCGGCTTTTTGTTTGGGCGCGGAATAATAGGACAAACTCTGATAGTCGATTGTATCATAAGTCAGTTTTGCCCAAGCCGGCTCTTTTTGTTTCTGCCAGAAACGAAAGGCCTGCAGCCGCCATTCAAGCAGCCATTTCGGCTCGCCTTTTTTGGCGGAGATAAAACGGATGATATCTTCATTCAGCCCTTTAGGTGCCGTATCAGCAGCGATATCAGTGACAAAGCCGTATTTATATTTGTCGCCGCTTTCATCTATGATTTCAGGCTTTTCAAACTCCGTGGTCATTATCTGCTCTTATCATACTTCCTTGGTTTAAATAAAGTCCTGATGGTTAAAATAAGTTTTTTTAATGCAAAAAGCAACTTTTATTTAATGAAAGTTTAAAATAAGCGGTTATATTATTTTTTTACAACAACAGGAGAGTGACATGATATGGGAAATTGGAGCCTGGGTTATTGCGGCAGGGCTGGCCGGGTATGTTTTTGTTTTGAGGCGCAGGCTTAAAAAACTTTCAGACTGTTTTAAAGAGCTTTTGCAGGAAAGCCGAAGACAGACACCGGTCGACCAGCGCAACAAAGGAGATATTTATTTTCATCTCGACACGGCACTGCGCCTCACCTATATTAACGAAACGGCCTGCCGTTTTTTTCGGACATCACCGGAAAATATTGTCGGACAACCGCTGTTGGGGCATTTTATGGCCGACACCCCGGCGAATCTGGCGTATCTTAATTCATGCCTGCAAAAACTCCGCCGGAATCCGCAGACAATAAACAATGAGGTTATTTTTATGCCGGTTCCCGGCCATCCGCTTAAAATGAAGATGCGAATCCGTCCGGTGCTGGATGAGGTGCTTAATTGTACGGGAATGAGTGTGGTGCTGAAAGACATTTCGGAAACCGAGCGGCTGAAAAACAAGCTGAAAAAGCTGAAAAACCGTGATGTGCTGAGCACAAATATTATCAATGAAGATGCGTTGTTTGCCCAAATGGAAAAAGATTTTAACCGCTGTAAACGTTATAATAAAAATTTTTCGCTGGTGGTTTTGGAGTTGCGGGACATTTATGATTTTATCTGCAAGGGAATTGATTTTGACAGAGGAGATGCTCTGATTAAACAGGCGGCACAAATCTGCCGGCAAAATGCGGACAATAAGTGTACGGTCGGACGTTTTGATAAAACACGTTTTGCCATTGTTATGCCTTTGCATGCCCGTGAAGACGCGGCACAAACCGCGGAAAACATGTATTATCCGCTGATAAAGATGATTCAGCGGCTCGGCGTTGACAGCTATAATGCCCAGATGTTCGTTATTTCCTATACCAACCGCAAAAACTTTAACGATACGGCCGATACGATGATGGCCCGCACAAACAGGCATATTACTTCGGCTTTGAAAAACCGGACTTACGGAATTAAATCTTCGGATAAAAAGTAAGCAAATATTAAACTTATTGATGATAGAATTGTTTTAGTAACATTAAATTTAAACGGTTTTTTTATGCTGAAGCGTTTATGGCTGATCATTTTGATGGCGGTGGTTTCCGGATGTTCTATGAACTCCGGACGCATTCGTTTGCTCAATTATGATGTGGCTACAGCTATTTTCGGCAACGTGCCGGATGCGGTTACCGTCTCCAAGGGAGATACGCTTTACAGCATTTCGCGGCGGTATGACGTGCCGCTGCGCGACCTGATTACCCTTAACCAGCTGGTTCCGCCTTATACATTATCCGTCGGACAGGTTATCCGGATTCCGTCCGCACGGTATCATATTGTAGAAAAAGGTGATACGCTTTACAGTATTTCCAAAAGATATGAGGTTGACCTCACAACGCTCAGCAAGCTCAATCATATTACTCCGCCTTATACGCTAGCCATTGGTCAAAGGCTTGATTTGCCGGGGAGTATTTCTTCCCATTCCGACAGCGGTTCCGGCTATTCGGCTCAAGATACAACAGTTTGGTATACCCCTAAGAAGACACAGACTTCCACTTTCAAAGCGACCACCGCAAAAAAAACCGTCAAAAAGGCTTCAAGCGTCAAGAAATCAACATCAGCCAAAACATCGGCCGTGAAAAAGAAAGCTCCGGCAAAGAAGACTCCGACCAAACGGACTGTCGTTCAAAAGCGGACATCTAAATTCTCCTGGCCGGTGAAAGGTAAAGTTATTTCAAAATTCGGCTCCATCGGCAAAGGGCGTACCAATGACGGCATTAACATCCGCGCCGCCAAAGGAACTGCCGTCAAAGCAGCAGACAAAGGAACGGTTGTTTATGCCGGCAACGAGCTGAAAGGTTTTGGAAACCTGATCCTTGTTAAACATTCCGGCGGCTGGATTACAGCTTATGCTCACAATCAGAAGCTTTTGGTCAAGAAAGGGCAGAAAGTCGTCAAAGGTGAAAAAATTGCCACGGTCGGTGACACCGGCGGCGTCAATGAGCCGCAGCTGCATTTTGAAGTCCGTGCAGGCAAAAAGGCCGTTAACCCGCTGACTTATCTGCCTTAGGACAGAATCTTAATTTTTTTGTTAAAAGATGTTGCTTTTCCTGTTGTTATCCTTAAATATTGTTGTATAGTGTATGGAGCAATTTTATTTAAGGAGAAGGTTATATGTTTATCAGTGATGCTTTTGCCCAGAGCGCCGAGGCGGCTGCACCGCAGGGGTCTACCATGGGTGTCTTGTTTCAGGTTGTTCTGATTGCGATTGTTTTTTATATTTTTCTCATCAGGCCGAATCAGAAACGGATGAAACAGCATCAGGCCATGCTGATGGCCATAAAACCCGGTGACGAGGTTTTGACCGGCGGCGGGATTTATGCGAAAGTCATCAGCGTTGACGGGCCTTATGACCTGATTGTCGAAATGGCCAAAGGCATGCAGGTAAAGGTCAACCGGATGACAATCCGCGATGTTATTGTTCCGGAGGCAGCCAAACCTGCCAATTCAAATAAAAAATCCAAAAAATAAATTTTAAGAGTACAACCGATGTATAAATTATCCCGTTCAAGAGTTATACTTATTCTGGCTGTTTGCCTGATTGGTATATTTTTTGCCGTCCCGAACCTGTTTCGCGACAGTTCCAAACTGCCCTCATGGTGGCAGCCCGTCAATCTCGGTCTTGATTTGCAAGGCGGATCAAGTTTGCTTTTGGAAGTTAAGGTCGATGATGTTATCAGAGAGCGGATGGGCTCTATTGAAGATGCCGCCCGTCAGATTTTGCGCGATAATAAAATCAGATATACAAATCTGAAAGCCGGCGCTGACGATGTCAAAGTCAAAATTGACAATCAGGGCGCCAGAGAAAGAGCCAAGGCCCAGTTTGCAAAAATCGAAGACGGTTTGAGTGTCTCTGAAAACGAAGACGGCGTTATTGTCATAAAATATACCGAACCGGCGATTAATCAGCTCAAACTCAAGGTTGTTGACCAATCTATTGAAATTGTCCGCCGCCGTATTGATGAGTTGGGGACCAAAGAACCGGTTATTCAGCGGCAAGGGGCTGACCGGATTATTGTTCAGCTGCCGGGGTTGCAGAATCCGGAAGAAGTTAAGGCTTTGCTCGGAAAGACGGCTAAAATGTCGTTTCATATGGTGGACAGCCGTTCCTCTGCGGCGGAAGCCCGCCGGGGCAAGCTGAGCAACAAATCCCGGCTGATCAACAGTACAGACGGTGAAACACTGGTTATCGGTCGTAAACAGGTTGTCGGCGGTGAAGATTTGGTCGATGCTGGCGTTTCGTATCAGGAAGGCCAGCCGGTTGTCAGTTTCAAGTTTAACTCTCACGGCGGAAAGCTTTTTGGCGAAGCGACCAAAAACAATATCGGTGAACGTCTGGCTATTGTCTTGGATAATGAAGTTATTTCAGCTCCGACAATTCAGAGCGCCATTTTGGGCGGCAGCGGTGTGATTACCGGAAACTTTACAGTGAAATCAGCCAATGACCTGGCTTTGTTGCTGCGTTCGGGCGCTCTGCCTGCACCGTTGCAGGTTATGGAAGAAAGAACCGTCGGGGCCGGTCTGGGGGCTGATTCTATCAGAGATGGTGTGTTTGCTTCCGTCATTGGTCTGATTGCCATTGTGGCCTTTATGGTTGCCGCTTACGGGCTGTTTGGGGTTTTTACTTCCGTGACCGTCTTTATCAACCTGTTTCTTATGCTGGGAGCGCTGAGTTTTATGGGGGCAACGCTGACCCTGCCTGGAATTGCCGGTATTATCCTGACAATCGGGATGGCCGTTGATGCCAATGTGTTGATTTTTGAGCGCATGCGCGAGGAAGTCAAACACGGCCGTTCAACCCGGGATGCGGCGGAGGCCGGTTTTACCGAAGCGTGGGCGACAATTGTCGATTCAAACCTGACAACCTTGGTTGCCGCTTTTGTTCTGTTTTATTTCGGAACGGGACCGGTCAGAGGCTTTGCGGTTACACTGGCTATCGGTATTGCGACTTCAATGTTTACATCGGTGACGGTTACAAGACTGATTATCACTTCCTGGCTTGCCCGCTTTAAGCCGACAAAGCTGCCAATCTGATTTTGATAAAGGAATAAAGAAATGAGACTTTTTAGTTGGGTCACAAAAGATACAAATATTAATTTTATGGGATTCAGAAAACAAGGTTATGTCTTGTCAATTCTGATGGTGGTGTTGTCGCTTGTTTGTATTGCCGTTAAGGGGTTTAATTACGGCATTGATTTCTCCGGCGGTATTCTGATGGAGGTTAAATCAGAATCGGCTATTGATGTTGATAAAATGCGTCAGGAATTGTCGACCTTGGATATTGACGATATCAATATTCAGACAATCGGAGAGACCGGCGATGAGGTTATGATTCGCGCTCAGGCCGAAGAAATGAACGAAAAAGAGCAGATGGCCGCTGTAAATGCGATTAAGACAACGCTCGGCAGCAGCTATGAATACCGCCGGGTTGAACTGGTTGGGCCGCAGGTTGGTGATGAATTGAAGATGGATGGGATTATTGCGTCGGTTATTGCCGTGTTGGCGATTTCGGCTTATATCTGGGTCCGTTTTGAATGGCAGTTTGCCCTTGGGGCGATGATCGGTCTGATTCATGATCTGATTACCGTGGTGGGCTTGTTGTCTTTCTTTGATTTTGATTTCAGCCTGACCACTGTTGCGGCAATTTTGACACTGGCCGGTTATTCAGTGAATGATACGGTTGTGACTTATGACCGCGTGCGGGAAAATCTCCGTAAATTCAAGAAAATGCCTCAATATGATTTGTTGAACAAAAGTATTAATGACATTTTCTCCCGGACGATTTTGACCGGATTGACAACAATGCTGGCGGCGGCCGCGCTGTTTGCCTTTGGCGGCGATACGCTCAGGAGTTTTTCTTTTGTCATTCTATGGGGGGTTATTGTCGGGTCATATTCTTCGATTTATGTTTCCGCAACGTTCCTTAATTTGTTTGATTTGAGAAAACAGCCGGATGAAAAATCAATTAATCCGTTCGGCAATGTGTAAAGAACAGCCCTTATAAAAGAAACCGTCGGAAAAACCGACGGTTTCTTTTGGAATTATGAAAGACTGGAATAACTGCCTATGAATATGCAAGCACAAAAATATTGAAACCTATTAATCCCCAAAATCATCCCTCCTATCAGCAAACCTATCTATCAACATATCTCGGTTATTAAAAGGATAAGTACAGATGAAAACGTGTAGACATCTTCTCCCTTGCCTTCTTTAATAGATACATCTTCCCTAAGTTTAGCGTTCGGAGATTCCTGCAATCCTTGTTCGGCTTTTCGTCTTTCGGCCTCAGCTTTTAAAGCTTCCTGACGTTCTCGTTCGGCTCTTTCAATACGACGCTGTTCGGCCTCGGCTTCGGCTTTTTGTCTCTCAGCCTCAGCTTTTAAAGCTTCCTGACGTTCTCGTTCGGCTCTTTCAATACGACGCTGTTCGGCCTCAAGAGCCCAACGGTCTTTGTTCGCCGCATAAATATAACCACCCGCCGTAATCAAGACAACCGCCGCCTCAACCGCAATCATCAACAACCAGACCCGACTCCGTCGCCGGAGATAGCCCTCTTCCGTCCGGTAGGCTTTCACAATCCTTTCCGCATCCGACCCGGTGACCGTTCTGATCTCTGTCTGGTCAAACGCGCGTCTCAGTCTCTTCAGATAAAACAGCCCATAAGCCAGAATTATCAAAAACAGACCCACTCCTGAAAATAAAATAATACTCTCCATAATATAAAAATTTTTAGATTAAAATTAATAATATTTCATAACTCCTCTAATATATACATCTTTTGACAAATTTGTCAATATATTTCTATAAAAAATACACTTGGATTTTTTTGCAATTTTTTGGACGGGGCGGGGAAATTGTTATTTACAACTATTTTATTTTCTGGTATAATGGGAGTCGTAGGAAAGAAGTTTGCAAGGAGATATTATGATGAAAATACGCTATGCTTTATTGTTGTCCGTATCCTGTCTCGGCCTCGGCTCTCTCGCCAACGCCGGACTCATTCCTGATATCACCCCGGTTGGGAAGAATACATCTATCTTCACACAGCGGGGAGCCCCCGCGGGCGAAAGTCCGCTGTTGGTTGTCCAGGGGATTGAAAAAGCTTTGGGGTTTTCTCATGCTCCCGTCAACGAACAAGAGTTTTCCTGCACTTCATACACACACCTTGCTTCCCAATCCAAACTTCTTTCCGCCTCTGTCTTTGCGAGGCGGACTTCGTCCGACGCGGCAATCCATAATAATATAAATGGATCGCCACGGCGAATAAATTCGCCTCGCGATGACAATTCAGATGATTTATTTATCTCAACAGCGGCACAAGGCGCACACAGCGCTATCTTATCCCCAATCAACCAACAGCAAAACGACCGGGTCAAGCTGCGCCAGCTTGCGAGCGTGTGTTTCATTACCGATGCGGGGAATTGTCGGGGAAATGAATATGATTACGGCGGGGCGAATACGCCGGATAATTCCTCCGGCGGGACGCCGGGCGGTGGCAGTAGCGGGAGTTCCGGCGGCGATAATGGAAACGGTGATGACCCCGAATGGGAATTGGACAATAAGGAACGCTGCAATAAAGAGGGATATGTGACAACAAAATGTAATTCAGTTGAAAATCCGGTGAATTATTGCCCATACGACAATACTTATTTTGAAAAATGCGTCTGTAAACCAGGACTGGTCACCTGCACCAAACCTTACTACGGCGTGGGAGAAAGTTGCAGCGGAAAGTACGCCTCTTGTCAACTGGATAATCCACGCGCCTGCAAAGAGGACGGGTATTCCCAAACCGGCTCTTGCAACTCCGTTCAGAATATCAACCGACGTTGCCCATACGATGCCAACTACTTTGACAAGTGCGTTTGCCGGTCGGATTTATACACCTGCTCGTCGCCGTTACAGGGTGTGGGCACGGCCTGCGGCGGAAAATACGCCAGTTGCCAATGCCCAAGCTCTTATAAATCCTGCTCCTGCGGCAAAGCTTCCGGCGCTTCATCCTGTACCTGGGGCGGCTCAACAAAATATTCGTCCTGCAAAAGCTGCAACTCCTCTTCAAGTTCTTCCAGTTCTTCTTCATCTTCAAGCAGCAGTTCAGGAGGAGGCCAATGTAGTACCAGATCTTGTTATTTGCCCTCATGTTCTATTACCGGATCTTGGGGTACAAACGGCGGGTACAAATACACATATACACGCTGTGTTATAGATTGCCGTGGAAACAAGACATGTCAATCTCAAAGTGGAGTTGTAACTGATGATCGCAATGCCAAATTTGGCGGCTGCTCAAGTGGCAGTTATTATAGTCAGAGCTCGCAACCATGTTAGTTTCTAAAAAAGAAAGCCCTCCCGGTTTGAATTCCGGGAGGGGCAATTTTTGGAGATTTGATTAAATCTCACCGGCTGCGTAGCGTTTAGCCATTTCAGACATCGGAATTGCCTTAATTTTGTCTGCATGACCGGCCGCACCAAAAGCAACATAGCGGGCTTCGCAGACTTTTTGCATTTCTTCAATCGCCGGCTTAAGATATTTGCGCGGATCAAACTCTTTCGGATTTTCCTTAAAGATTTTACGAATTGCGCCGGTAATGGCCATACGGCAATCCGTATCAACGTTGACTTTGCGGACGCCGGATTTGATACCGCGGACAATTTCTTCAACCGGAACACCGTAGGTCTGAGGAATCGCACCGCCATAAGCATTAATCAAATCCTGAAGTTCTTGCGGAACAGAAGACGACCCATGCATGACCATGTGTGTATTCGGCAATTTTTTATGAATCTTTTCAATAACATCAATGGCCAGAATTTCACCATCGGGTTTGCGGGTAAATTTGTAGGCGCCATGTGATGTTCCAACAGCCACAGCCAAAGCGTCAAGGTGGGTTTCGGCCACGAATTTGGCGGCTTCATCAGGGTCGGTTACCAGACGTTTTTTATCAATAACGCCTTCTGCCCCGTGACCGTCTTCTTTATCGCCTTTTCCGGTTTCAAGAGAGCCGATAACCCCCAGCTCGCCTTCTACGGAAGCACCGACGGCATGCGCCCGGGCAACAACCTCTTTGGTGACATGTACATTATATTCAAAAGAAGACGGGGTCTTGCCGTCAGCTTCCAGAGAACCATCCATCATCACCGAAGAATAGCCATTGACAATTGCCGACTGGCAAATATCAACGGATGAGCCATGATCCTGATGGATACAAATCGGCAGTTCAGGGAACATTTCAATCCCGGCCTGAACCATGTGGCGGATCATCGGATCTCCGGCAAATTTGCGTGCTCCGGTTGATGTTTGCAAGATAACCGGGGCATTGACCTTGCGGGCTGCCTGTAAAACAGCAATGACCTGTTCCATATCATTAATATTAAATGCCGGAACGCCGTAGCTGTTTTCGGCCGCATGGTCAAGAATCTGACGCATTGTTACTAAAGGCATTATATTCTCCTTAAATTGTTATTAAATTTATTCTGGTGTTACTATAACTTTCCTGCCCGTATTTGCAAGTATTTTTTAGTCTGCTGGGATTATCTCGCCGGGATGATATTTTTCTCTTGTCAAATTTAAGAAAACATGTTATATTTTGTCTATAAATTCATTATTAAATATATTATTATATGGATATTTTCATTAAGATTTCAGCCATTTTTTGTATGGTAATGACCGTCATCTGGACGCTTCTTTCTTTGCATATTTGCGTGAAATATCATTCCCGACGGACAAAAGTCGAAGAAGATCTCAGTCTTTTTCTGATGATTATTGCCGCAATCAACGGCGGCGGGGCTTATGTATTGTGGCATAATGCGTTTTGGGTGCCGGTGGTTATCCTGCTTGTTGTTCTGATTTATTGGGGACAGATGTTGCACAAGCTTGACCTGCAGGCAAAAGAGGAAGATGCCGACATTAGGGCCGGGTTGAGAGCCTTTAATATGCACAACCATCATGAAAAGCTTTACAAACGTTGTGTTTACTGGCTGGTTGCAGAATTTATTCCCGTCACACTGGGAACGGTTATTGTTATGTATTACCTGTAGAAAAAGGGGCTTCGGCTCCTTTTTTTTATGACTTTTTTAATTTATGCCGGTTATACTCCCGGCCATGAGCAGATTGAGTGAGTATATAAAGCCTGTTGAGGCGTTGATTTCACCGCTGTCGGCCTTTTTTGCCGGGACAGCCCTGACCTGTATGGGATATGCCCTGCTGACCTCCGCACTTTCGCTGCGAATGGACAGTTTCGGAGTTTCGCCTTCAAGCATCGGGCTTATTCTGTCGTTGTATTACCTCGGCTATATTCTGGCCTCAATGAGCGCTTTTAAGATTATCAATAAAGTCGGCCATATCCGGGCATTTTCGGCTTATATTTCATTTTTTTCGGCATTGGCGCTGGCGCATATTTTTTACTTTAGTCCGTTCACCTGGGGAATTTTACGCCTGGCGGAAGGGTATTGTATCGGCTCATCAATGATGTGTCTGGAAAGCTGGCTCAATGCCCGGGCCTCTAACAAAAACCGCGGGTTGCTGATGTCGCTTTATATGGTTACAACTTATCTCGGCTCCGGGACGGGGCAGCTGTTGCTTAATATTCCCGATCCGGAGGGGGTGACGCTCTATGTCGCTGTTTCGGTCATATTTTCGGTGGCGCTGATTCCGGTTTCATTAACGGCGTTGCCGGTTCCCAATATTACAAAAAAAAAAAAAATGAAGCTGGTCGATTTATATAAAATTTCGCCGGTCGGGGTTGTCGGCTGTTTGTGCAGCGGTGTGTTTGTCGGAGCCTTTTATACGCTGGGGACAATTTATGCCAAACAGAGCGGGCTTGATTTGGCGCAGACATCTTTGTTTATGTTCAGCGGTATTATCGGCGGGATGTGTATTCAGATTCCGCTCGGGCGGATTTCTGATTTTTTTGACCGGCGTTTTGTGATTATGTGGGTTTGCGGCGGGATGTTTGTGGTTGCGCCGTGGGTGCATTTGTTTATTCATGACGGTTTTGTTCCGTTGATGGGGGCAGCCTTTATTTTGGGATGCTGTACATTTGTGGTTTATCCGCTTTGTGTGTCGCATGTTAATGACCGAATCGGCGATGATGACCGGGTCAAAGCCAGCGGTATGTTGATTATGCTGCAGAGTATCGGCATGATTCTCGGGCCGGTGCTGATTTCGGCATTGATGGAGTGGTTTGGCGCCATCAGCTTTTTGCTTTCAATGTCTGCGATTGCCGGCGGCTTTGTTTTGTTTGCTTTTCATTTTATTGCACGGCACGATGTGGCATACGTGGCCGTTACGCCGACGCAGCCTCTTCCGGCCGACCAGACTCCGGCGTTTCATGCGCTGACAACAGATGATACCCTGCTGGACAAAGCCAAAGGAATATTAAGCGAAAAGAAGCATTAAAATATATAAGCTTATCTCTTTTTAATTAAAGATAAGCTAGTGCTTGTTTTTTTTCTCTCTACCTTGAAATCTTCTTTTTCGTGATTATATAAATTTCGTATATTGATTTTTAACGTTCATTATGCTAAACTAATTTTAACCAGTGGGAAAATCACTGGCTAGGGCTTAACAACCCTTTGGGCTATAGTCGTTTCGGCATAATGACTAAAAAAAATATGCCAGTATCTGCCTTATGGGCTGGATGCTGGCGAATATTCCCAACTCTCGCAAGAGAGTGTCAATAAGTCAGGCCGTAAATAGTCCTACGGTTGTTAACATCCAGCCCGCCTTCTTTTTAAGAATGCGGGTTTTCTTTAACTTAAAAAGAAGGATGTTCAACATGAATAATTTTAAATTTTTACTCTTAGGGACAAGTTTGTCCTTTATTCCTTTAACTGTGACCGCTCAATGCGTCGCCACACAGGATTGTGAAACTTTGGGCTATACAGAAACAACTTGCAACGGAGGTAAAGGTGTGAAATGTCCGTTTGGAAACAAGTGGGCTTGTTTGGGTGCAAATGAAGAAGAATGTATAAAAATTGCCTGTGAAAAACTGAATTTCAAATATTCTTGCACAGGCACCGGCTATGCCGGTGGCGCAGGCTCTGCCTGCGGTGACAAATATGCTCAATGTTCATGTGCCAGCGGCTATGAATGGAAAGACGGGAGTTGTCAACAGAAGGCGCCGGATTATTCATCATGCAAAATTGGAACTCTGTTTTATTCTGACGGAACCTGTTCAAATGAAAAACTCGACGGTAACGAATTGCTTGGCGTGGTTGTTTATGAGAAAATCTCAAGTGAAAGCGGCTGGGTGATGACGATAAAACCGGTGGCAACGAATGTTGCCTGGTCTACGGAAGATATCTCAACAGGTATTAAAGACAAAACAGCCAGTGCCAGTTGCTCTAATACCCAAAAGCTGATTGCCAAAGGAAGTAAGTATCCGGCAGCTAATGCTGCAAATGGGTATAATGCCGGCGGTCAAAAATGGTGTTTACCGTCTTATGATGTTTTAAATAATATTAATAATCAGGCAAATTTTTTCAAAATTAATACTGGAATTTTGACTGCCGGAGGAACAGCCTTAGGCCATGTTTCCGGAGATTATGAAAGTATTTGGAGTTCATCTGAGAATAATGATAAAAACACATGGAATCTTTTTGTATATAAGGAGGGAAGTTTTGGAATAAGCAGTAATTATAAAGGGTATGATAATAATTACACGGTTCGTCCGGTGTTTGCTTTTTAATCATAATATAAAACTCCACCGGAAGCAGCCGGTGGAGTTTTGCTGACTATCTGAAGCAATTATTTTTTCAAGATAGACTTGCCGGCATAAACAGCCATATCGCCCAGTTCTTCTTCAATACGGATGAGCTGGTTGTATTTGGCCATACGGTCAGTACGAGACATTGAGCCGGTCTTAATCTGGCCGCAGTTGGTCGCAACGGCGATATCGGCAATTGTCGCATCTTCGGTTTCACCGGAGCGGTGAGACAAAACAGCCGTATATCCGTGACGATGAGCCAGGTCTACCGCACGAAGCGTTTCTGTCAATGTTCCGATTTGGTTGACTTTAACCAAAATGGAATTGGCAACTTTCTTTTCAATACCCATAGCCAGACGTTTCGGGTTGGTCACGAACAAGTCATCACCGACCAGTTGAATTTTGTTACCCAAAGCATCAGTCAGCATTTTCCAGCCTTCCCAATCATCTTCGGCCATACCGTCTTCAATGGAGAAAATCGGGAATTTGTCACACAGGCCTTTGTAGAACTCGACCATTTCCTTATTGGTGTAGGATTTTCCTTCACCTTTCATTTCATATTTGCCGTTTTCATAGAATTCGGAAGAGGCCGCATCCATCGCCAGCATGACATCTTCACCCGGTTTATAGCCGGCGCCTTTGATGGCGTCAACAATAAAGGTCAGGGCTTCTTCAGCCGATTTCAGATTCGGGGCAAACCCGCCTTCATCACCAACATTGGTGTTGTGCCCGGCCGCCTTGAGGTTCTTCTGCAGGGTGTGGAAGATTTCAGCGCCCATGCGGATGGCTTCTTTGATGGATGATGCGCCAACCGGCATAATCATGAATTCCTGAATATCAATCGGGTTGTCGGCATGTTTTCCGCCGTTCAGGATATTCATCATCGGAACCGGCAAAACATGAGCCATTGTGCCGCCGATATAACGATACAGAGGCAGTTCGCATTCTTCGGCCTGAGCCTTGGCTACGGCCAGTGATACGGCCAAAATGGCGTTGGCGCCGAGTTTTCCTTTGTTTTCGGTGCCATCCAGCTCAATCATTGCCTCATCAATGGCAATCTGGTCATCAGCGTCCAGACCGGCCAAAGCGTCATAAATTGCCTCGTTAACGTTGTTAACGGCTTTTTCAACACCTTTTCCGCCAAAACGACTCTTGTCTCCATCACGAAGTTCTACGGCTTCATGAACACCGGTAGACGCTCCGGAAGGAACGGCCGCGCGGCCAAAAGCACCGCTCTGCAGCACGACATCGGCTTCAACTGTCGGATTGCCGCGGGAGTCAATGATTTCACGAGCATGAATATCAACAATAGCACTCATTTTTTTCTCCTAAATTATTATAAAATGAACTGCCTATAACTTCGTGCATTTTTTCTTGAATGTCAAGAAAAAGTAATATACCTTAATAAGGTAAATAACAGAATAATCTGGCAGGGAGGGGAAAATGTTCTCAGAAAAGTGGCACCGCCGTTTTATGGAGGTTGCGGCCTTGGTTTCGACCTGGTCAAAAGACCCGAGTACCAAAACCGGGGCTATTGTCGTCGGTCCTGACCGGGAAATCCGTGCCACCGGATATAATGGTTTGGTCAGGGGGGTGGACGACAACAAGCCCGAGCGCATGGAGCGGCCGACAAAATATGATTTTTTCGAGCATGCCGAGCGCAACGCCATTTATAATGCCTGCCTGACCGGCACATCACTGAAAGGCTGTGTGATTTATGTGACGCACCCGCCTTGCACCGATTGTGCCCGGGCGATTATCCAGTCCGGAATCAAAATGGTTGTGACCCATGAGATGGAACGGCGCGATGATATTACCAGCCCAACCTGGCGCGATAAATTAAATTATTCGCAGGAAATGTTTAAAGAGGCCGGAATCGAATATCTGGAACTACCACGGAAGTAGATAATTTTTCAACAATCACGCCTAATAATTATGAAGCGAATTTATTTGCCTTGCGATTTATTACGACCAGAGCAAACGGGTGTTGTTTGATTTTGTTGATTACACTGTCCGTTTGGTGTTTGCTTTTTAGTTATTTTTTTGATTTTAAGCCCCGGTTTCCGAACTGTCTTTTGTGAGACAAAGAGGCAGAGTCCGGGGCTTAAATGCTGAAAATTTTAATTTTCTTCAAGCATAAATTTTTTTATTTTACGAACCGAGTTCAGTTCGATTTGACGCACCCGTTCTTTGGTTATGTTATGCAGGCGGCTCAAATCTTCAAGGGTCACCGGA
>CALXTH010000029.1 GCA_944391365.1 uncultured Alphaproteobacteria bacterium
ACTGGACAGATTATAATTCCCGGACCGGGTAACCCGGCTGACTGCACTTCGCTGCATTGATAATCACTCCTCTCAGTCTGTTTGCCGCATGGCCTGCCGTCAGGTCAATATCCCTGGTCGCCAACCCCGAGGCAAAACGTTTTTTGACCTCGCGCTCATATTCGTTAAACTCTTCTTCATAAGGCATTCCGTTGCGCTTATACCAGCGCCAGACAATCCCGAGCTTGACCAGATATTCATCAAACAACGGCACATCCATATCTTTGGTAATCATTGTCTTTTCGGGATTTTCACAAAACACCGACGTCGGATCATAACAAACATTGGCCGAACGATAATTAAACACGATTTTCATATTTGCCGGCGGCTTCTGCAAAAAGACAAACCGCCCGTTTTGAATCTTAAATTTAATACCGGCTTCCGGCACATTAAAATAGCGCTCCCGCATATACTGTTCCGGCGTCACGGCTCCGACCACTTTTTCCTGCCCGTCTTTCACAAAAACGGTATTATTCACCAGACAAAAGAAATCCGGACAAAAATCTTTAATATAATACACCTGTTTGTTGGGATAAAGCCGGAGCTCCCCTTCTTTGGTCAGCTCCTGCCAGTCGCCATAACGGCGCAGGCTCTCGAGCGTCGACTTCGCCACACTCAGAAAAATCGCTTCCTGCTGGGAGTCGCTGTTAAACAACCCCTGCGGTTTCTGCGTCGCCGTCAGACTGGCCGCGTCCTGACATATTTCCAAAATACTCGTCATCAAAAACCTCCGTCACTTGCCAAACCGCCGGCGGCCGGAAAAAGCCCTTGCTTTCTCAAGCTGCTCCTTCAGACGCACATTTTCTTCCTTCAACTGACGAATTTCAGTCTGATAATTTTCCTCCCGGCGCTGAAAAGCCTCCGTCACAGTATTTCCTTTGGCCTGTGCCAAAAACTTTTTTGCCAACGCGGCCTCCCGCTCCACACCGAGATCTCTGGCTTTCTGCTCATCCAGCCCCGCCAAAACCTCCACCGTAAAAATCCCGCGGAACTTCAGACTTTCCACCTCCGCCGCACTCAAAAACGCAAACAACTCCAGCGGCACTCCGTCCGAACGTTGTTTCTTCTGCGCCTGATAAATCCTGTATTCTGTCGGAAAGCGCCGGAATTTATCCTCGTCCGCCGGCTGGTCAAACACATCATAACTGTCTTTGGCCCTGATCTCGACAAAACAGACATCTTTGAAAACCGGCAAACCGTTTTTATCCAGCTCACCGGTTTTCTGCGCCCGATCATAAAAACGCGCCGCCACATTTTTATCCCGGCTTTCCCCTCCGTCCAACACCTGTTGGAACAACTCAAAATCACTCATTTTTACTTTTCCTTTCTTTTAGTGTTTTATCCCCTATCTGGAAGGTTAAGAAGGAAGGGAGAAAATCCTCCAACCTCTCCGTCCCAGGCACTGCAAAAGTTTGATATGTGAGACGGATAGTAGGCGTCAAGGGCGGAAGTACCGCAACGTACAAAACAGGTACGTGAGGACACTTCCGTCCCGCAGACAACGCCCTAGCCGTCCACAGAGCAAACTTTTACTATACGAACTTTTACTCAGTTGTGTGGTCCACCAACACCCCCTGCAACGCCGCATTCGACAGCGTCATATTACCGGCCCAGCCGATAATCTTGTAAAAAGCATCCTGATTAACCGCCAGACGCTCGCCGCCGATAACCTTCATATTCCGCTCGGCATGCGGACGCAGATACAAATAATCGGTGTTCAGAAAATACATATGCTTGTCCGGACAATAACCGCCCTGCCCGCCGTCGCAAATCACATCAGCGCCCTTAAACTTCAGGGTTGCAAAACCGGAATCTGCCATCTTCGGATCCGTATAACGCTGCAAAGCCGTCAAACCGTCTTCAAACAACGAATACATATCATCCCCGGCCACAATCAAATCCGGCTTGTCAGACCCGCGGCAAAGGGAATGATACATCTTGTGCATCTCCTTGCCGATTGTGTCTTTGGTCAGAGCGGCCGTCGCCGTTGCCGACTTGTTGCGCCAAAATTCATTTCCGGTCGTTGCACGGTTGATACCGCCGACGGTTCCGGTTGTCGGCACATCCGCCACCAGAAAACGCAGCCCGCCGATTTCCTTGGCCACGGAACCGTCATTATAAACCGCCTTGGCCATCTGGTTCGACATGGTTTTAAGCGCATTGTCAATACGCTTTTCCAGCAAATCAAGCACCTGGGCATCGCCGCTGTTTTTGAGCATATCCTCACCCGAAACCGCCACCGGCACCGCACAAAGTTTCAAATCATATTCCGCCGCGGTAAACAGCTGTTTCGGCGTATAATCAATCGTATCATACCCGTTGTACCAAATCAGGTCGCCTTCGCCATATTCCAGCTCTTCCAAAATTTTGGAACCGCCGCGGATCGGACGAACCTTTCCCTTCTCTTTCAGACGGCGCAACAACGCGTTGTTCTTGCTGACATTGTCGGCAAGCTTGCGGCTGCGGTCTTCCAGACTCAAAGTAAACACATCATTATAATTCATATTTGCCATTTTATAAAATCCTCATTATCAAAATTAAAAAAA
The DNA here is from genome assembly GCA_944391365.1 of uncultured Alphaproteobacteria bacterium. Classification (GTDB taxonomy): domain Bacteria; phylum Pseudomonadota; class Alphaproteobacteria; order RF32; family CAG-239; genus HGM16780. Next base: position 2,586 of record CALXTH010000029.1, read on the forward strand.
ACATTATTTTCCATACATAAACCGTTCCAGCACCTCACGCGTCGTCAGGTTCTCTTCCGGAACGGCCGCCGGCTTTCCTTTGACGGCAAAACCGGCTTGTTTTGATTTTTCCGCTTCGTCAGCTCTGGCTGCCAAAAATTTTTCAGCCTCGGCCTTAATCAGTTATTTGCGCAAATCCGGCCTCATCCAGACGGCCTGCTGATAAGCCTCCTCCAAATCAGCCGCCAACCCGGATTCCAGCAAAAGATCCATCTCCGGCTGCACCCGGCTGAAAAACGGATGCGCCGGCCGCCCATCAACAACCGCCTGCGCAAAGCTGCGCCGCAGCTCCCGCCAATACGCCGCCTGCTGACGACGCAGAGCATCACGCATATCACGATACCCGCGCTCCAACCCGTCGAGCTTCTGCCCGATTATCGCGGAAAAATGCCCCTCAGCCGGAGCCCCTCCGGCCGCGGACAAGGCCACGCCATAAATTCCGGCCACATCCCGAAGCACGCCGGCCGGATTCTCATCCATTGCCGCATCAACCGCCGCCAAATGCTCAAGCCACCGTTTCCGGTCGCACACACCCAAACGACACAGACGGAGTCTGTTTTTTTCAAACAACTCGTCCAGCCATTGTTGTTGCCGCAAGGCTTTGCCCAGCTCTTCCCGTTCTTTTTCGACCGTCCGTTCACGCTCGACCACATATCGGCGCCACAATTCCGGCAGTTCGGCAAAAGCTGCGGCAAATTCCTTAGTTAAAGATTTCGGCGGAATCGAAAAATCATCTTCCGCCGTATGTTCTCTGTCTTCTGTCTGAACAGAACGCTCCGCCGCACGCTGTTTGGCCAGCCTGAGCTGTTCCTCCAGAACTTTTCTGGTTTCACTTTTCATTCCAAATCAACCTCTTATAGTTATGAATAAGCGCGGCAAAATTTTCCTGTCGCCGCGCCTGTTGTTGTCTGAATCGGACGTTTTTCCTGAAATCGTCCGAGTAGTCTCCGGCCAAAGCCCAACCGCTGCGCTTCAGCCAGCAATCAATGTCATAAGCCGATGAAGCCGCCGTTCCGTCCGGCAACATTACCTCATCAACCCATGCCCTTGAAAAATTTGCCATCATCCCTCCTTTCTGTCAGGCACAAAAAAAGACAGCCCCCGCTGCCTTTGCTTCCCGCCGGTCTCCCCGCACCAATCCCGGCCCGCCCAGTTAAAAACAAACAAAATAATTTAAATCCCTGTCACATCCGGACTCAATCCGCCCGTCTAAAAAAGAACTTCTAAAAAAAACGGCCGGCCAAATGCAACCGCACCGCCAACCGTTTTTTCTCTCAGCATATCCGATTCTATATCAAAATCGAATGAAAATGTCCCCTACTTTTTTGTCCCGACACATCACTTTTTTGTCCCGACACTTTTCCCGGAACAAAATAGAAAGGGCTGGGGTAGGAGAGAAACAAAATAACACCATTCATTTTCTCACCCCTCCTAACCTCCCCTACATCAACAGGGGAGGAATCCCTGAACTTCTCTCCACAACAGGTACAATCCGCACGCAGTGCGTTTCCCCGCCCCAATCTCTCCGCCTCTAACCGATCGGGTCAAGCTGCGCCAGCTTGCTACAGCTTCCCTCCCCTTAATTCCTTTAAGGGGAGGACAGGAAGGGTTTATAAAAAATCATCCTTATTCACCTCTCTTAGTAGAGAGGTCGCCCATAAGGGCGGGTGAGTATGAT
>CALXTH010000030.1 GCA_944391365.1 uncultured Alphaproteobacteria bacterium
AGAGAGGTGAATTTGGGCACAGCCTGCGGCTGTGAAGTTTTTTTTCGCTTCAACTGGATCCCCGGATCTCGCTGTGCTCGTCCGAGGATGACAGCAGATTTATTTTTTATGGATCGCCACGCCGGATTACATCCGGCTTGCGATGACCTTAGATTTATTTTTATAAACCCTTCCTGTTCTCCCCTTAACGGAATTGAGGCAGGCTGGCGCAGCTTCACCCCGTCGGTTAGCAAACGGGCGCCGTTTGATCCGATCAGTTAGCTGTGGAAGGATAGGGACTTGAAACGCACTGCGTGCGCCTTGTGCCTCTACAGAGAAAAGTCCTGTGTTTTAAGAACACGGGATTTTTTATTTGTCAAAATTTCAGGTTTTATTTTGAATTTATAATAAAATTTTAATTGTGATATACTTGTCTTTGTATGAAACTGTATCATTAAAGAGATGTGTTATGAATAATATCAAAAACGTATCTCCCGCGGTGGCGGGAGATACGGGACAAGTGCAAGAGATTATTCCGCGGCGATTTTTTCTTCGTTGTCGGAATAATCTATTTCATCCAGGCACATGCCATAAATGCAACAGTCATCGTGGCGGTCGTAGTATTGTTTGAGGGTGGCCTCAAGTGTGAAACCGCACGAATCGTAAAAGCGTCTGGTGGCCTGATATTGTGGTTTGCCCTCTGTTTTGATGTAGAGTTTGCGGCCGCCCATTTGGCGGATGCGGCGAATCAGTTCGTTTATCAGGCTGTGGCCAATCCCCTGTCCGCGGTAGTTGTTATGTGTGGCCAGCCAGTAAAGTTCGTAGGTTCCGTTGGAATCGGCGATCTCTCCATAACAGGCATAAGCACAGGTTTTGCCGTCTTTTTCGGCAAACAGAAACTTGGTGTCGTGGGGATAGTCGTCATCTTCCGGATGTTGCAGCTGGTACAGAGCATCATCGGCCAGGCAGACCGTGATGTCGATGTCATCTTTATCGAAAATACCGCTGGAAGCTGAAATTTTGCGGACTTTTTCCAGATCGCTTCTGGTTATTTTGGTTCTGAAGGTGAGCATCTCACACCTCCTTCAGAACGACTGAGTCCTCATTTGTGCATAATTTATTAACCCATGCCTTCGGGTGAATTAAAACAAAAGGTTTAAGATTTATGTTGCGCCTTCGGGCCGAGGCTTTCTCTCCATCGGCCTTGGTGGCTCTTGAAGTGTGTTTTGGCATAATATTTTCCTATAATTGTTATTTTACATCTTTTATTTTGGCACAAATCTGCTTAAATATCAAGGGGGAATTTTTGTTGGAAAAATGTTGATAAAATGTCTTGACAAAGTATTTTGTTTTCGGTATAATAAGCGCATAAATTGATTGCTTCATCGTCTAATGGTAGGACAGCGGACTCTGACTCCGTTAATCGTGGTTCGAATCCATGTGAAGCAGCCATTTGGACAGGGGTGCATTTTTTATGCGCCCCTTTGTTTTTGCCCTAAGGCCGGGTTTGTCATTGTGGAGGAAGTCCGTGCTGCGGGGATGGTTGGAGAGGAGAGACGGCCGGATGAGGCTGACCAAAGAGGAAATTGTGGCGCTGTTGGCTGATGAAGCCGGGGAAGAGGTATTGTTCCGGCAGGCGGATGAGGTGCGGAAAGAGTTTGTCGGTGATGCGGTTCATTTGCGGGGGCTGATTGAATTTTCCAATATTTGTCGCAATGATTGTTTGTATTGCGGAATCCGCCGTTCAAACAAAAAGGTTTGTCGTTATCGTCTGGAACCGGAAGCTTTGATTGAAACGGCCCGGCGGGCGGCAGCGGCCGGATTTAAGACACTTGTCATGCAATCGGGGGAAGATTTGTATTATACACCGGAGCGTTTGTGTCCGGTAATTGAGAAAATTAAGAAATTTGATGTGGCGGTAACGCTCAGTCTTGGCGAACGCTCTTATGCAGATTATAAGGCTTTTCGTGAGGCAGGGGCCGATCGTTATTTGATGCGGATTGAGACAACGGATAAAGACTTATATCACCGGCTGGATCCGGGGATGAGCTGGCAGAGGCGTTATGAGTGTTTGCTGGAGCTGAAAGAACTGGGGTATGAATTAGGATCGGGGATTATGACTGGGCTGCCGGGGCAGTGTTTGGCGTCAATTGCCGAAGATTTGTTGTTTTTGCAAAAACTCGGGATTGATATGGCCGGAATTGGTCCGTTTATTCCGCATGCCGAAACGCCGCTGGTTCGTGAAGCCGGCGGAACACTCGGATTGGCGCTGCGGACAATGGCGGTGATGCGTCTGCTGTTGCCGGATATTAATATTCCGGCGACGACGGCGATGGAGACGCTGCATCCCGGCGGACGTTTGAAAGCGCTTCAGGCCGGAGCCAATGTGGTTATGCTGAATGTGACGGAAAAATGTTACAGCCGTTTGTATGCGCTTTATCCGGGAAAAACCGGAGGAGGGGCGGCTGAAACGGGGCGGGATGAGCTTGGTGAGCAGCTTGAAACTCTGGGGCGGTGTATCGGTGCCGGCTATGGAAGCCGAAAGCAAAATCCGGTATGCTGAAAAACGGGGGCAAATGGCAAAATATGCTTGCGTCGGCAGAGACGGTACATTATATTAATAACGTTTATTGTTTGCCCTGTCAGGCAGGGCGTTTCTGACAATTGTTACAGGATTATTTTTTTATGTTCGGCATAATTAAGAAAAGATTTCAAAAAATACTCTGGGTACAGAATTATAAACGGATGATGGAATATGTCCGGCCGTACTGGTTCAGAGCTTTGGTCGCCGTTCTGATTACCATTCCCATCGGTGCGATGGATGCGGTTATTGCGTGGGCTTTGAAGCCCTATATGGATGTAGTGCTGGTGCAGAAAAGCACTTCTGCGACATCTTATATTCCGCTGCTGATTATTATTTTCAGCTGTATGCAGAGCGGGATGAATTATCTGGCGACATATATGAACACCTGGGTCGGGCGGAAAATTGCCAATGATATGAAAATCAAACTGTTTGACAAGCTCATGACTTTTGACTCGGCTTTTTATGACAAGACCAATTCCGGTGAAGTGATGATGCGTTTTAATACGGATGTGGATTTGGCCTGTAACGGTTTGCTTTCGAATCTGAAATTGTTTACGACGCGGGTGTTTTCGTCATTGTCGTTAATCGGCGTGTTGTTTTATAACTCCTGGCAGCTGGCGATTATTGCCGTGGTGGTTCTGCTCGGTGCGCTGTATCCGCTGACAACTGTCCGGCGTCGGATCCTCGGGCTGATGGATAAGACGATTTTTTCCGGTGGTGCGGTGATGATGCATTATAACGAAACCTATAACGGCAACCGGATTATTGCTTCTTATAATTTACAGGATTATCAGAACAGGCGTTTCAAAGATACATTACAGATGGTTTTCAAACTTGGTATTAAGATGGTTCAACGGACGGGAATGATGTCGCCGCTGATGCATTTTATTGTTTCGCTCGGTATTGCCGCGGTGATTTGGTTCGGCAGCTATCTGATTGTGCATCAGCAGATTACGCCGGGGAATTTTGTTTCATTTATTGCGGCGCTGATTATGCTTTATACGCCGATTAAGTCTATCGGCAACAACTATAATAATGTGCAGATGGCTTTGCTGGCGATGGAGCGTGTGTTTGAGCTGCTGGATGCCAAGCCGGCAATTGCCGACAGTACCAAAGCGGTCAAAATGGATGGTCTGCACAAGAAGATAGAATATAAAAACGTTTCTTTTGAATATGTCGAGGGGCATCCGGTTCTGAAAAACGTCAGTCTGAAAATTGCCAAGGGCGAGACGGTGGCTTTTGTCGGCAACTCGGGCGGCGGGAAGACGACTTTGGTTAACCTTTTGCCGCGGTTCTATGATTTGAAGCCGGGAAATGGCGAGATTTTGATTGACGGGGTGGATATTAAGAAACTGAATATTCATTCTTTGCGCGAAAATATTTCGGAGGTGTTTCAGGATAATTTTCTGTTCAGCGGAACAATTCGCGAAAACATCATGCTGGGAAACGAGCAGGCAACACCGGAGCAGCTGGAAAAGGCTGTGACAATGGCGTGTCTGGATGAGTTTATCTCAACTTTGGACAAAGGGCTGGATACGGAAATCGGCGAGCGCGGTGTTTTGCTTTCCGGCGGGCAGAAACAAAGGATTGCAATTGCCCGGGCGTTTTTGAAAAATGCGCCGATTGTGATTTTGGATGAGGCAACCTCGGCTTTGGACAACAAGTCAGAGGCCGTGGTTCAGCAGGCGATTGACAACCTGATGAAAGACCGGACGGTTTTGATTATTGCCCACAGATTGTCAACAGTCAGAAATGCCGATAAAATTGTGGTGGTGAATTATGGTGAGCTGGTTGAAGAAGGCTCACATGAAGAGCTGCTGAAAAAAGAAAACGGCATTTATGCGGCTTTGTATAAGACGCAGTTGAAGTAAAGAAAGAAAAAGGCTTCCGTGAACGGAAGCCTTTTTTTTGTCTTTGCGGAGATTATGATACTTTGATGAGTTCATATTCTCGTGTGCCAAGGCCGATTTTTTCCGCATGTTTCAATCCGGCCTCCCAATCCGTATCCGGGTGGAGCAGGTGGAATTTGTCTTTGCCTTCGCAATGTTCGTGCCCGCAGGCATCCTGCAGTTCGTTGTCTGTCTGCAGGGCCGGAGCGGCGATTACCATATCGGCACAGGCCTGATCAAGGGCGACCGGGTCGAAAGAGGCCGCAATGCCCAGATCGGGAACAAAGGCGGCATCGTTACGGTCCCAGCAGTCGCATTCAGGAGAAACGTTCATGATGAAACTGATGTGGAAGTTTGGTTTGTTTTTGAGGACGGCTTCAGCATATTCGGCGATTTTGCAGTTTAAGTCTTCGGAAGTGTTGTAGGCTCCGGTGACGGCTCCGTCAAACTGGCACAGAGCCACACATTGGCCGCAGCCGACGCAGTTGTCGTAATTGATTTCGGCCTTGTGGGTGGTTTTGTTGACGTGGACGGCGTCATGCGCGCAGTGTCTTTCACAGACGCCACAGCCGATGCAGTGTTCCGTGTCGATTTTGGGCTGTGCCGAAGAGTGCATTTCGAGTTTTCCGGGGACAGAACCGCCGCCCATGCCGAGATTTTTCAGTGCCCCGCCAAAGCCGGCCATTTCGTGTCCTTTGAAATGGTTGACGGAAATGATGATGTCGGCTTCGGCCAGAGCTGTGCCGATTTTCGGGGCTTTGCAGTATTCGCCGTTGATTTCGATTTCGCGGAAGTCGGTTCCCTTGAGACCGTCGGCGATAATGACCGGAGCGCCCGGAACGGCAATCGGGTTGAAACCGTTTTCCATTGCGCTTTGCAGATGGTCAACCGCGTTGGCACGGCGGCCGGAATAGAGCGTGTTGCAATCGGTCAGAAAGGGTCTGGCGCCCAGTTGTTTCAGCATACTGACGATTTTTGCCACATAATTGGGGCGGATATAGGCGAGGTTGCCCGGTTCGCCGAAGTGGATTTTCAAAGCAGTAAACTGATTGTTGAAATCAATTTTTTCTATGCCGGCGCGTTTGAGCAGACGTTCGAGCTTGCCGAGCAGACCTCCGTCACCGCGGGCACGCAGGTTGGTGAAATAAACTTTTGATTTTTCCATGTCATTGTCTCCTTTCATCATTCGGTGAAAAGACTATAATTCCGAAAAGTTTATTTGTCATTAAAAATCAGATGAAAAAATACTTTTGCCGGTTTGGAAATCCCGGTTGGAGAGGCCGGCAAGATCAATCACGGTGTGAATAAAATCCCGGGTGTTATAGGTTTTGTTGAGCGCGGCGGCTGCCCGGGCGGCAAGGTCAGGGCGTTTTTGTTTGTATTCGGGTGAAAGCCAGAGAATGAAGGGAATTTCAAGCATGGGCGGAGTGTTTTTTTCCGGGGTGTGGCAGTGGCAGCTTTCGGGGGTGTCTTCAATGTCTTGTCCGTGATCGGAAATGTAGAGGAGGGCGGCGATACCGGTTTGTTTTTCCAGCTCAGACAAAAAGGCTGAAATGACGGCGTCGTTATATAAAACCGAATTATCATATTCGGCAACTTCCTGAGCGGAGGCGGTCGGGGCCGAGAAGTAAGCAAAATTATTTGGGTAACGTTGTTTGTATTGGATGTGAGAGCCCATCAGGTGCAGAATAATCAGTTTTTTCGGGGCGGGATTTTGCAGAGCCTCTTTGAAAAGGGGAAGCAGAGCCTGGTCAAACGGGGCTGCATGTTCGCCCCAGTAGTCATGGTTGATGAAGCGGGTGAAGGCGGCTTCGTTTCCCCACAGAGCAATTTGATTGTCAAGCAGGCCGCCCAGATATTGGTTGGAGAGCCAGAAAGTCGTGAAATCGGCTGTATTGAAATATTTGATGATCGAGCCTTTGGTTTCTTCTGGTGTGGCCTCAAAGGAGTCCGCAAAGCTTAAAGCTTCTTTGAGGCTTGGCAGTGTGGCGGCATGCGGCGCGGTTACGTTGTTGAAAGCCAGCAGGTCTTTGCGGGCGGAAAGGCGCGGTGTGGTGGGGCGATTGTAGCCGTAAAGCTGCATGTGGCGGCGATGAAGAGATTCACCGATGATTATGACATAGGTTTGTTTTTCATTATTCGGGAGGAGAGAGGTTATCGGGGCAAAATTATAATCTTTTTGTTCTTGCCGGAGTTTTTGCAATTCCCGGTCGTTTTGGAGAAGTTGTTTGACGTTTAAAAATATACGCAGAGGAATGAAACGGTCTTCAATAAAGATGTAAGATGCCCAGAGATGCAGGGCGGAAACGGCCAGAACAGACCAGGCAAGGCCGCGGGCAATGAAGGGGCTGCGGTATGGGGCTGTCCGGGAAATGCAGATGACGGCGGTAATGATCCAAACCAGCGTGAAAAGCGTGATTGTCAGAATCGGGCCGTGCAGAAAATTTTTGATAAATTCAACGGCTTCCTGCGGATTGGTGTAGAGCAGTCCGGTCAGAGAGGAGCTGTTGAGCGGTGTCTGGTATATCAGAAGGTGGCAGACATCAGCCCAGAGCGGGAGGTAGAGGAATATTCCCAGAAGCAGGGCATATAATCCGGACAGGGCAGGGAAGAGAACGAACGGGCAAATCAATGTTCCCGTGGCAACGGCGGCAAAGACATAATCACAGGGGCGGTTGAGGTATTCGTTCAGGCAGACCGGCAGGCCGGCGTATATGGTTATCAATAAGATGTTGAGGTATTGTCTGAGCATTTGTCGGTTATATTTTGAATTTATGTCTATCTTCCGCATAGCACGACCGGGTGAAAATATCGTTAAGAATATTTTGAAAAGAGATGGAAAAATAATTTGCGGGTGTAAAGTTTTTTTAATGAATTTTTTTATATTCTGTTCCGGACAGAATGTGTTTCAAACGGAAAGAATCGGCCGTTTTTCTATGAAAGGGATTAGATATGAATAAGAAGAAAGTTTTTATGGCTATTGGTGCCGGCGTGGTTTTGTTTTTGGCCGGGGTCGGTTTTTCGCAAATGATTATGATGAAGCACCGGCGGCTGCCGTTTCCGCCTCAGGCTGAAATGGCAATGAATGCCCCTTGTCAGCCGGCCGGGATGAATTGCGGCTGTCGGGGCGGTTGTCCGGGGATGTCCGGCTGCGGGTGTGCGGCAAGTCGCGGAAACGGTTGTGGTTGTATGGCGGGGTTGGAGAATCCCTGCGGCTATGGAGCGGAAGGTCCTTGTGAGGGGAATTGTGCTAAAATGCCCCGCGCTCCCCGTCCTGAGATGATGGCTCCAAGACCGGCTCCGGAAATGCTGCCCGTGATGCCCGAAAAGGGAAAACCGGTCAGAGTGGAAGCTCATCGTCCGCTTCATCATCCGGAATAAGTTGTTTTGTTTTGGAAAAAATGCCTCCTCCCGGGTTTGTCCGGAGGAGGCATTTTAGTGTTGATTTATTTGTTTTGCCTGAAACAGAGCATTTAAATGGTATTTTGCGGAGAAAGAGGCGGGTGGTTTGTTGTATGAAACTTGAAATATTTTTATTGACATTCCGGGAACCGTCGTATATAAGTCTTTTCAGTCAGAATGATTGCCGACTTAGCTCAGCTGGTAGAGCAACTGATTTGTAATCAGTGGGTCGGGGGTTCAAGTCCCTCAGTCGGCACCAGTTTCCAAGCCTCCTGTTGTGGAGGCTTTTTTGTTTTTAGGCTGCGGGTTGTTAAGTGTTTTTTTGGGATTTTTATGTTAAAAAACAGATATGGAAGAGAAACGGAGATTAATTATGAATCGGTGCGTTGAAAAAGGAAAGGCGGCGTTGCATGACCATGGCGGGTCACTTGACCGGATGATCAGGAAGATGCCTGATGAGCGGAATTTTCAGAAAGCAGCGGAGCTGTTCCAGCTTATCAGTGATCCGACGCGGCTGAAAATTTTGTGGCTGTTGTGTCATTGCGAGGTTTGTGTCAATAATATCGGTGCCGCGGTGGATATGAGCTCGCCGGCGGTGTCGCATCATCTGCGGCTGTTGAAGCAGGCGGGACTGCTGGACGCGCGCCGCGAAGGCAAGGAGATGTATTATAAACTGTCGCAGCGGGCCGAAGCGCAGTTGTTGCATAAGTCTGTCGATGATATTTTTGATATCAGTTGTCCGGGATGTCAGGAAGAAAACAATTAAAAATTTGTTTAATTGTTGTTGACAAGATTTTTATTTTGTCTTATAATTAAACATATATTTAATCGTTTAATCTATTTAACGGAGTGAGAAAATGCGCAAGGTTTTTGATTTGGATGGTTTGGACTGTGCTAATTGTGCGGCCAAAATTGAAGCGGCCATTCAGGCGTTGCCCGGGGTTAAAAATGCCAGTGTAACTTTTATGACCCAGAAGTTGGTGCTTGAAACGGAAGAGAATATGGATGATGTTTTGGCCGAGGTGAAAAAGCTTGTGGCCAAAATTGAACCTGATTGTGAGATTATGGATTAGACGGGTGGCGGAAGATGAACAAAAAACTCAGGAAAAAACTTTACGGAATTGTTGTGGCTTTGATTTTGTTTGCTGGTTCTTTTTTTCTGCCTGAGGGCGGAGTGGTGCAGATTGTTATGTTGGCGGCGGCTTATCTGATTACCGGCGGAGAAATTATTGCCAAGGCCTGGCGCGGGATTAAAGCCGCTCAGGTGTTTGATGAGAATTTTCTGATGGTGATTGCGACTTTTGGCGCCTGGGGATTGGGGGAATATTCCGAGGCGGTGGCGGTTATGCTGTTTTTTCAGGTCGGGGAGTTTTTTCAGAATTATGCGGTCAACAAGTCGCGCAAGTCTATTGCGGCGTTGATGGACATTCGTCCTGATTATGCCCGGGTCAAAAAAGGAGATGAGTGGGTGGAGGTCTCGCCGGAGGAGGTGCGTCCGGGGGAGATTATTCAAATTCGTCCGGGGGAGCGGATTCCGCTGGATGGTGTTGTTGTCAGCGGTTTTTCCACGATTAATACATCAGCGCTGACCGGAGAATCGGTTCCGGCAGATGTGTCTGAAGGGAGTGAGGTTATCAGTGGCTGCATTAATCTTTCCGGTGTCTTGGAGGCCAGAGTCAGCAGTGTGTTCGGCGAATCAACGGTGGCAAAGATTTTGAATCTGGTGGAAAATGCCAGTTCACGCAAGGCGGTGATGGAGAATTTTATTACCCGGTTTGCCCGGTATTATACGCCGGTGGTGGTGCTGGTGGCGGCCGGGTTGGCGGTTCTTCCGCCGTTGTTGGTTGACGGGGCGTCTTTTCGGGAATGGGTGTACCGGGCGATGACGTTTTTGGTGATTTCCTGTCCGTGTGCTTTGGTGATTTCAATTCCGCTGAGTTTTTTCGGCGGGCTGGGTGCCGCTTCAAGAAACGGTGTGCTGATTAAGGGCAGCAATTATCTGGAGGCGTTGTCCATGGTCCGGTGTGTTGCTTTTGACAAGACCGGGACGCTGACGAAAGGGTGTTTTAAGGTTGAAAAAATTTGTCCCGAATCCTGGCTTGATGTGCCGGCTTTGTTGGAATATGCGGCGTACGGCGAATTTTATTCCCGGCATCCGATCGGCGAATCAATCAAAAAGGCTTATGGGCATGTTTTGGATGAGCGGCGTGTTTCCGATGCCGAGGAGCGGCAGGGAATGGGGTTGTTTGTGCGGCTGGACGGCAAGTCGGTTCAGGTGGGGAATGACAAGCTGATGAAAAGTCTCGGTTTGTTTCCTGAAGCTGCAGAAAATTACGGTACAGTGGTTTTTGTTGCGGTGGACGGCCGTTATGCTGGTTATCTGCTGATTGCCGATGAGGTGAAAGAGCAGGCTTTGGCCGCAGTGGCGGCGTTGCGGGATTGCGGGGTGAGCCGGGCGGTTATGTTGAGTGGTGACCGGCAGGCCGAGGTTGACCGGGTGGCGGCGTTGACCGGGGTGACGGAGGCTTATGGTGCTTTATTGCCGGCGGATAAGGTCAGTCGGATTGAGAAGTTGATGAAAGAGCTGCCGGCCGGCGGTAAGTTGTTGTTTGTCGGTGACGGGGTGAATGATGCGCCGGTTTTGGCAATGGCCGATGTTGGGGCCGCTATGGGCGGTATCGGTTCTGATGCGGCGATTGAGGCGGCTGATGTAGTGGTGATGAATGATGATTTGAGCAAGCTGCCGACAGCCATGAAAATTTCACGCAAGACAATTGCCATTGCCCGGGAGAATATTGTGTTTGCCATCGGGATTAAGTTTTTGGTTCTGGGGCTCGGGGCAGCCGGGCTGGCTTCAATCTGGGCGGCTGTGTTCGCTGATGTCGGGGTGTCGCTGATTGCTATTTTGAATGCTTTACGTGCCCAAGCTGGCGGCGGGGAGCCCCCGCGGGCGAAAGTTAGCGGTGGAGAGATAGAGGCTTGAAGTGCACTGCGTGCAGATTGTGCCGGTGGAGAGAAGTTTAGGGAGTTCCCTCTCTTGCTAGAGAGGGCTGGAGGACATGACAGCAGATTTATTTTTTATGAGATCACTACACCGGATTTTATTCGGTTCGTGGTGACGATTCAGATTCATTTTTGTAAACCCTTCCTGTCCTCCCCTTAACGGAATTAAGGGGAGGGACGCTGTTGATTGTTCCTTGCCTTGAAAATCCAAAATTCGTGATTACATCAAAAAGAGCTTGCCAAAGCTCTTACCTTGTGGTATTCTGATTATGCAGTCAGGAAAACGGGCTGTGGTGTCTAAACAACACCTTTCGGCAAAAATATCCACCATGGTGTGGAGTGCTGGTAAATAAGGATATTGCCTTTAACTTTCGGGTTACTGCCTTCGGGGTTCGCAATATGACGAATAACAGCGACCGTTGCTGAAACG
>CALXTH010000031.1 GCA_944391365.1 uncultured Alphaproteobacteria bacterium
GTTCCGGTACTGTCATCATCCGCTTCATTCGCCATAGTGTTGTCAATATAAATTTCGCCGTTCAATTCATTGACAATATCGCCTTTTTGCGTCATTGAAATTCCGACACCGCCCTGTTGCAGCTCAATACGGCCGCTGTTTGCGATGGTTCCGGTATTGTGCTGAATCCCCGTTCCGGTCTGTTTCAGAGTAATTGCTCCGGTATTAACGGAGCCGCCGCCGTTATAAGAGGCCATACCAAAACCGTCCTCGGAATCAACCTCAATAGAGCCGTTGTTAGTCAGAATAGGGGAGTGGGCATCGCTGCTGAACTCGGAATTGCTGCCTTCGCCGCGAACGGCCAGCATGCCATAATTTCCTTTTCCGCCGTTGATAATAATTTCACCGCCTTCACCATTGGTAATATCTCCACCGTGAACAGACTGCATTCCGGCCGCATTGTTTTCAACGGTATTGTCACCGCTGTTGGTTATGTCAATCTGAATCAGAGCCCCGTTTGTGGCAATGGTATTTCCGTCGGCACGCATACCGATAATCCCGCCGATTCCTTTCATCAGATAAGAAGTTCCGTCCTCATCCGCGGCATTATAAGCGCCGCTTCCGGTCAGAGCCACGTTCAGAATGATTTTACCCAGATTGTCCAGATAAACCAGCCCCGCGCGGGAAAGCAGCATACTTCCGTCCAGAAATTCGTTTTCAATCCAGCTGCCCATACCGACAAGCGAGGTCTTTGATTCCCTGCCATCAGCCGCAATATCCAGCTCAATATTGCCGTTGTTTTTCACAAAGACCTTTGATTTCGGCGGATTTTCCTGATTGATAATCTGTCCGCGCATGCCGGTTATTGTCCCGGCCGAAGATTCTGTTGAATGATCCTGCCCCATAATCATCCCGTCATTGACAATCGTCGAACCGGTGTCCGCATACATGCCGATAACGCCGTGATTATCTTTGGAACCGGTATAATCCATATAGATATTTCCGACCTGATAATGATTCGTCGCTGTCGAATTCTGGCTGGCAATCATTCCAATGGCTCCGTTTTCGGCCTTAATGTTGATTTTGGAATAATTGTTGGCTTCACTCTCAGACAGAGCAACCAGAGCCGTTGTATTGTTGCCGAGCGTAATGATGTATTCTTTGGACGGATCATAACGGGGATTGTTTATGTCATACCCGTTGTTGACGGTAGAACCGTAAATACCTTTCATCGCGGCTTGAATATAGTTCCCGTAATCAAGCGCACTGTGATTGAAATCTATGAGATCTGTCAGCTTTTTAGTCTCATCATTCACAACAACGGATGAGTCGTTTGAAATGACCCAGCCGTCCGGATTATCCCCGCCCAGATTGTAATCCGGACCGGATCCGTTGGTCAGGGTACCGCCGTCCTGTTCCTGTAAAATAACCGGATCATAAGGATAATCGGCCGGATAAGCCGGACGCCATGTCCCTGCAATGGAGCCAAGACTATAATCTGTTGTCGGATAGGAGGGCAGATAAACTCCGTCACTGCCGCCACCGCCGCCGCCAAGAATAAGAACCAGAGCGCCGCCGAGCAGAATAGCCCCGAGAGTCCACCAGGTTGCCGAAGAAAACAGAAAGTCCTCTTCACCCATATAAGCATAAGCTTCCCGGGAATTGGCCGTTGTCGGCACCACCCGCCTTGAAGACAGAAAAGAGTCGTAATATCCTTCCCTGATATTTCGGACACAGGGGTGATAAGGGTTGGCGCCCGCCGCCCGCAAAGCATTATATGCCGTGTAGTTTCTCTGGATAATAGCATGGCAGAGAGCCGTATTGCCGTACCGGTCAAGCGTGTCGATATTAAGACCGCGCTGAATGGCCGCCCGTAAAGCCCTGACATTTCCCTGAGTCGCAAGAGTGTACATCTGTGCATTGCTGATAGGCGGCAAATACGCCCGAGCCGGAAGACTTGAAAACAAGAAAGCGTAAATTGTAACAAATACAATCACTTTTCTCATTTTTATGAAGACTTTGGCCAACATATAAAAGTTATTTCCTATCCTTAAATCCCACAATACACTCCGAGTTAATAAACTTTTAACAAAAGGAAATAGGAGCGTCAACGCAAGCCGGAAAGTTATACAACGTTTTTTTGGAAAATAAAAAGCTTGGAACCAAAAGTCCAAGCTGTTGTTAAAATTTTTATTCGCCGCTTATTTCTGAAATCCCTTTAAGCTCTTTTTTCTTTTTCCATTTCATTTTGGCATAAAGGCGCAAATCGGCAACCTGATCGGTCTCGTCAAGAATTTCTTTGCCGAGAATGGTTTCAATAATGTCTTCCATGGTGATAATGCCGTCCCAGTTTTCATATTCGTCAATAACCAGAGCCATATGATTTCGGTCTTCAAGCATAAAAGACAAAACGGTCTCCAGCCTGGCGTCCGGACTGAAACTGCGCATCGGTCGGGCAAAAGCTTCAACCACATCGCTGTCTTTGGCTTTGTAAGAACTGGATTTATGAATATATCCCAGATAACGCTGCTCACTTTCATCAATAATCGGAAAACGCGAAAAAGGCGAAGAGGTCAGAAGTTTGTCAAATTCTTTAATGGTTGTTCCGGGCTTAACCGTATGAACCACAGTCCGCGGCGTCATCACATCACCAACGGTAACGCTTTGTAAATGAACAACATTACAGATAACCCGATATTGATTGTCATCCAAAACTTTTTCATCACGGCCGATTTTGCTCAAAGCCCGGATCTCGTCCCTGACGTCAGATTCTCTTACATCGCCGAAAAGCCCCATAATCATATCCGAAACAATCAAAAACGGTTTCAGGATGACGATCATCACATGAAGCGTGATACACATGGACGGAACCAGCTCTTTCCAGTATTTTGCACCGATAGTCTTCGGCAGAATTTCCGACAGAACAAGAATGGCAAGAGTCATAACCCCTGAAGCCAGTCCCAGATAAGCCTGACCATACATGGCAGCCACCTGCGCACCAACCCCGGCCGCACCAACGGTGTGTGCAATGGTGTTTAAAGTCAAAATAGCCGCCAGTGGTGTATCAATATTCTGCTTGAGGGCGGAAACCCGCTTATGCCATTTGGGGCTTTTCTCTTCCAACTGGGCAATATAACTTGGTGTAATAGACAACAGAGCCGCCTCCATCACCGAACAGATAAAGGAAACGGTAATGGCAAGCGTCGCAAATAAAATCAACAGAAACATAACTTGTTTTTTTCGGGCTCCGTAAACGTAAAAATCAATATAATGAAGATATATGCCACAAAAAGCAGAAGAAATAAAGCAAAATATCATAAATATCCATCATTTTTCTGAAGTCGGATAAAAGAGTTGACTCGTAAAAATGTTTATTTAAAATACCCACATAAAGACAACAAGAAAGACGAAAGGAACAAAATGAACAGAAATTTATTGGTCTTTTTGGCAAAAATTACCCCGGTAAAACGCCTGAGAAAGAAATTTCGCAGTCAAATCCAAAATATCAATTTTGATAAATTAGGTGCGGCCGGAAGTAATGTTGTCATCAGGCGGTCGGCCAATTTGGATAATGCGCCGAATATTTTTCTCGGAAATGACTGCTATGTCGGCGAGCATGTCCGTCTGCTTGCTTTGGGAAAAATCAAGATTGGAGATCATGTCGCCATCGGGGAACGGGTGATTGTTTTTACCGGCAATCATGACTATAAAAGTCCTGATATGTTTCCGTATTCTTATGATGTGATTATTCAGGATGTTGAATTTGCCGGAGACAACTGGATCGGAGCCAACAGCATTATTTTGCCCGGCGTCAGAATAGGGAAGGGGGCTGTCGTCGGTGCCGGAGCCGTCGTGACCAAAAGCGTGCCCGATTGCGCAATTGTCGGAGGCAATCCGGCCAGAATTATCGGCTGGAGGGATAAAGAAAATTATGAGAAGAAAGCCGGCGATAATCAGTTCCACCTTGTCGGTTCCGGAAAGGTGACTTATATTGCCGGATATAAATCCGAATTGAAAAATTGAAAATAGGGCCGCGGTTTTGTGGCCTTATTTTTAATCGTCAGTCAACAGACGCATCATCTCCCGGGTGACAGTTACTTCGTTAAATTCGGTATGAATTTTCTGATATCCTTTCCGAGCGGCGCGTTGTCTGGCTTCGGGATTCTTCTTAAAAAAATTCAGCTTGTCAAAAAATTCTTCCCGCTCGGTATAAAATGCGACTTCGTCTTCTTCGAAAACATCATTAAATCCGGTGCGCCGGTCAATAAAAGCCAACCCGCCGTTGGCCATAATATGCACCATCCGGTCCGAACTGTAATGATAAATATCGTTAAGCCGGCTGAGATTCAGCCCCATAGCCGTTTCGGCCAGTTTTTCAAGATAAACATAACCATTCAGAGCCGGCTTTCCTTTCAACCCGGCCAAAAGCCAGTTTAAACCGGGAACTTTGGTGTTTATGTCATCAACAAGTTCCTCAAGATTTTCATCTTTTCCGGCAAATTGACGTTTGCCGGTACTGGCCGCCAGGACCAGGTCATATTGCGGAGCCGCTTTTTCAAAAGCTCTGCCTGTCTCGATTGACTTGTCGGCAATATTGGGCAAATAGGCGACCTTAACCCGCCCATTGTCAAATTGTTTCAATAAATCCGGAGCCCCGGTTGTGATCATCAACACATCAATCACATCCAGATATTTTTTCAAAGCGGCAATATTTCGCTCGGCATAACCGGGAACAATCCAGTCACAACTCCACTGCAGAAGTTTCAAAGCCGGAAAAAGCCTTTTAATTTCCTGAAGCGTTTCTGATGTAATGACATCGGCATGTCCGATAATCAGAACATCGGGCTTGACAGCCTTGCAATATTCAATCAAATGCCGGTTAATCCGGAGCCGGCCTAAAAAGTTCATATGTCCATACCCGAACATCCGGCATAAATCCCTGTCGGGATAATTCATGATATAATAGCCGTTTCGGGTCAGCCCGTTCGATATTTTAATCGGCATGCCGCACATGAAACATCCCTTAAACCGCAGCATGTTAAAATTCGAAACATGAACAATATTGGTCATTTTCAATCTCCTTTTTTATTCTGCATACACTAAATTAAAAAAATAGGCAAATAAAAACATTATTAATACAGTTTTAAAGGTTAAAGGCTAACATACTCCGCAGAGAGTTGGAAAGTCAAAAATGTCTGAAGATATATTTATCCATAAAATCAACCGCCGCTATTCTGTTGAACTCTTGTCCGGCAAGGAAAACACATATATCCTGCGCCGAAAAGACGGTATAATTCTGGCTTTTATTGAGAAACGCCTGAATAATATTGTCTCTTTTCGCAGTCACCAAAACCGCAAGATTCCGGCATCACTGCTGAGATATTTATCTGCGTTTTTCATCAAACACAACTACGACTTGTCTGCCGAGGTGGCAAAAGCGCTGGGAATAAGCATAATCAGACAAGACAACCGGGAAACCTATTTTAGCTTTGCTGATTTGAAAAGAGGAAAATTTATCAGAGCCTTAAATTCCCCGGATGAAAAACTCCTGACCATCAACAGCCTGAAACCTCATAATCTGACTTTCCCGGATGAGTGTGGCAACGTGATTCTTTCAACTCTTGGCGCCAAGATCAAAAGTCTGAAAATAGGTCGCAATTGCTCAATGGTTATAAACTTTCGTCAAAACCGCTATATTAAAGAAATAAAAATCAATAAAGATTTTACGGGAAAAATTTTTCTGGCTGACAGCAGCGCCAAATATTGTGTAGTAGGCGACAATGCCCGGGCCGAAATCAGCTATGCTTCGGGAGATAATCCTTTGGATTTAAAAATAGGTAACGATTTTCAGGGAGCCCTGAATGTCAGGAGCGCATATCTTCGGAATTTGAATATCGGCCAAAATTGCAATGCGAAACTTAATCTGGAGTTTTGTATTTGTAACCGTTTCATAAACATTGGCGCCGGCAGCAGGGCTGAAATTGCCTGTGATAATGTCTTTGCCCGGCATATTTTCATCGGCAGCCGCTTTTCGGGATATTTTCGCTGCAGCGGACAAAATTCACGCCAGGGCGTTCGACGTGTCACAATCGGAGATGATTTTTCCGGCCATGCTGATTTTAGTAACAACCGGACAATTCAGCGTCTTGAAGCAGGGCAGAGAGCCGGCGGGATTTTTGAAATAATCGGAAGCCCTTCCGTCAGGGTTGCCAAATTCGATGACGGTTTCAACGGTGAGGCTGATTTCAGTGAATCCGGGATTGTTTATGTCCGGGCTCTTGCCCCGTGTGCCGGCCGCCTGATATTTAGAGAATGCAGCAACCTGACTTTGTTAAAACTTCCTTTGGGCAATGATTTTAAAATCATCGGGACAAAAAAGCCTCTCAAAATCAATAAAAATAAACAATATGCTTTTTACTATTTCAAACAAGGTAAATTGCCAAAAGAATATTTCTCATCATGGACTGAAAAACTCACCCGTATTTTTCACCGTTTATTCCGATAAAAGACCAGCCCCGGAAATACAATAACATACATACACCATACAAAAACCGACCAAAACAATAAAAGAATTTACATCTTATTCCGGTCTGTATTCTGACTTCTTAATTAAAACGGGGTTCTATATGAATAACGACACGCTGATTCTTTGTCTGATTCTGCGGAATAGACTCCCCAAACGGATCAAGATTGGGATATTTCGGCACATTATCATAAAAACCTGAGATTCTGATTCGTGTTCTGGCAATTCCTCTTTCTTCCAGAAAACGGGCAACTGCCGCAGCACGCGCAGAAGAGAGCTCCCAGTTTGACGGATATTTTTCATTTGAAACCTTTTTGTTGCTGGTATGCCCTTCAATGCTGAAGTCAAATTTGACATATCTGTCAGACTGCAGCGTTGCGGCAATCCGCTTCAAAACCGGAATTGCCTCCGGCCGGATTTCCGCTGATCCTTCATCAAAAAAAGTATCTCCGCCAAATTCAAGAACAACCCCCTGAGTGTCGCTGCCGATAGAAACTTTGTCGCTCATGTCCATAGACTGAATATCGTCGGTTAATTCCACCATCATCATCTCAATCGGGCGGCTGACTTCGACTTTCCCGACCCCTTCCTGCATTCCGGCCTGAATTTGCTCAAATTTGGCCATATCGACACTGGAAGCCGCCAGCATCATAACAAAGAAACACAACAACAGGGTAACCATATCCCCGTAAGTGTCCATCCAAGAGGAATCAATCGCCGGCTCTTCTTTTTTTTTCATCAATAATCTCCGTATTCTTTAGGCCTCTGATGAAGAAGAATTAATCGTTTCCCTGTTCAAATCTCTGTCAATCAGGAATTGATCAGTCACATCGACAAATGAGTTCAATTTGTCTTGAATATAACGCGGGCTTTTGCGCTCAGCCAGCAGAACCAGCCCGTTCATCTGTAAATTGTTTTTGAAGTCGGAACGATCATAACGGGCATTCATCTTTGTTGCCAGCGGGATACAAAACAGACGGGCAATAATAACACCGTAAAAAGTTGTAACCAGAGCAACTGCCATCGCCGGACCGATAGAAGCCGGATCGCCCGCCATATTACTCAACATGATGATTAAGCCGATAAGGGTTCCCAGCATACCATAAGCCGGAGCATCACCGCCCATTTTCATCAAAGCCCCGCTGACCAGATGCCTCCGCTCCGATTGCGATTCCATCATATGCTCAAGAATTTGCATAATCTCATTTCCGGTATATCCGGTCACAACAAGGTCTGCCCCATAAGCCAGAAAAGGCTCTTCCTGGCGCAAATTATCCGTAACCTCGTTTTCAAGACCCTGCAAACCGTTTTTCTGAATAATATATCCCCACCGGACAATTCGTCCGATTTCATCCTTCATAGGTTCTTCTATATCTTTATATTTCCGGAACGCACTTCCCATTGCTTTAAATGACGCCAGAGCCGTTTTCATTTCATAAGAAATAAAACAGGTCATAACTGTTCCACCGAAAACAACAATAACACTCGGAATATCAACAAAAGCCATCGGCTTGTCCGTTGCCGTCAGAATAGAACCGACAATCATAATACAGCCGCCGATAAAGCCGAACCATGTACCTAAAGACATTAAAATAACCCTACTGATAAATTACAATACTGACAACAAAATATACTAAAAAGGTTAAACAAAGGTTATTTCTTTGAAGTCGGTTTAACATAAGCAATAGCGGCATGCTCTTCACAATAAGTCTGTCCGAGGCGTACTTTCTTGCCGCAGAAATGAAAGCCTTCATCTTTTGGGTCGCCGATAGGCCATCTGCAGGTATGGTTGTCCAGAGAAATCAGCGAGGTATAACCGCCTTTTGATAACGGGTGCGAAACCTCGCTCCGGAAGTCATAACGGATTTCCTGATGCTTATTGATAAAAGCCGGTGCCGTCTCTGTATCTGAAATATTTTTTTCTTCTTTCGGAGCTTCGCTTTTTGTTGCAACAGCAGCGGTCTGAGAAATATTTTTTTCCGCCGGTGCCTCATGCTGAAACTTGCTTTTGGGTGCACTGTCGCTTTTGGGGCTGACCTTGGGTGCAGCAGTCGGTTTGGCAGCCGAAGAAGAGGGTGATGAGTCGGTTTTCTTTTTAATCGGAGAAGGTCTGCCGGACAACCCCAGACGATGAACCTTTCCGACAATGGAGTTTTTTGTCACCCCGAGTCTTTTACCGATTTCCCCGGTCGTTAGTCCCTCTTTCCACATTCTCTTGAGGTCTTCAATCATTTGATCTGTCCAGGCCATGATACTTTCTCCTTTTATCCGAAAATTAAAGCATTCAAAAATTTCTTCTATATTATTTGAATATTTTCGGCGAGTCCAGAGTAATTCTTGCAAAATGAAGATTTTTTTATGATTTTTTAGGATATTTTACATAATATGAAACCAGTTGATATCAGAATAAGGAGAAAAGCATGAACAAAAAATATACTCTGAGTCTGTTAACGCTGAGCCTGTTTGTTCCGGGCGGATTAAATGCCGCAGAACCCGAAAAGATAGTGGATAACACCAAAACAACCGGCATAGAGCTCAGCATTTACAACAATAATCTGGCATTTGTCAAAGATACCAGAAAAGTGGATTTGGAAAAAGGGGACAATAAAATTGCATTCGTCGGGGTATCTTCTCAGATTCGCCCCGAAACAGCCATGCTGCTCGGCAACAATTTGAAAGTCGTTGAACAGAATTACAATTATAACCTGTTGACCCCGGATAATATTCTGCGCAATTCTGTCGGCCAAAAGGTCAAAACGGCACTCTATAATGAGCAAACCGGCCAGACGGCTTATGATACGGCCGAGATTATTGACGCCTCCTACGGACGCCCGGTTCTGAAGTTTGATTACGGAATTGAAACTGATTTTCCCGGCCGGATTATTTATGAAAATCTTCCGGAAGGCCTGCGGACAAAACCGACCCTCGTCGTCGATGTGAAAAACACAGATAAAACGGGAGACCAAAACGTCGAACTGGCTTATCTGACTTCCGGTCTGAGCTGGAAAGCCGATTACGTCGCCGATCTTCGCAAAGATGATACCTTAAGCCTGAACGGCTGGATTACCCTGAAAAATGAGTCCGGCATTGATTATGACAATGCCTCGGTACAGCTTGTTGCCGGTTCCGTTAATCAGGTTTCAGCTGTTCAGCCGCGGGTATTAATGGCCCGCAATCTTAAAATGGCAGCCGGAGCAACTATGGATGCCACTGTTGAAAGTGCGGCAATGCCGGCTTCGGAATCTCTCGGAGATTATTACCTGTATACGCTGCCGGTCAAAACCTCGATTAAAGACAAACAGACCAAACAGGTCAGCCTGATGGAAAAGAAAAAAGTCAAATACGCCAAAGAATATAAGATGCAGTCACCGCTGTATCTCGGATACGGAATTAACGAAACCGAATTTTCCAAGGCCAACCCCCGGGTGATTTATAAATTGAACAATATCCAGGCTGACGGTCTGGGCGAGGCACTTCCGCAGGGAACAATCCGCTTCTTTGAATCTGATGCCAAGTGCAATACTCAGTTCATTGGTGAAAACCATTTGAACCAGCTTGCCGTAGGCGAAAAAACAGAACTCAATCTGGGGCAGGCGTTTGATATTTTTGCTTCCGGAAAAACCACGGCCAGCACCCGGATTTCTGATGAAATCAGTGAAACTTCCGTTGAAATTACCCTGAACAATGCCAAAAGCGAAGCGGTCGAGCTTGTTTTTGAGCAAAGTTTCGGCGGCCTGAACTGGGATATGATTTCCGAAAGTCTCAAAAGCGAAAAGAAAAATAGTTCGACAGCTTCCTGGACGGTCAAACTTCCCGCCAACGGCAGGGAAGTGCTGAAATACAAGGTTCGTCTGAGTAAAAAAGGCCTGTAGTCCGATGAAAAGAATAGCGGCGGTTCTTGTTTCTGTCATGCTTGCCGGTGCGGTTGCGCCGGCATCCGCGCGGGAAGACGGCTATACCAGACTTTTTGCCGTTGATCTTGACGCACCGCTTCCCTCATACCAGGAACTGCAGGAACGTTATGGCAAACAAAGCATCTATGAACGCCGCTATGCTTTTTCCTGTAA
>CALXTH010000032.1 GCA_944391365.1 uncultured Alphaproteobacteria bacterium
AAGACAAGTATATCATAATTAAATTTTATTGTAAATTATAAATTCAAAATAAAACCTGAAATTTTGACAAATAAAAAATCCCATATTCTTAAAACACAGGGGCTCAGGTCATACTAGCTTCCTTCAAAGGCAGAACAATTTCTAAAAAAATATTAAAAAAAAGCTTGCTTTCTTAAAAAGTCTAATGTATAAGAGCACTAAATTAATATGTAAAGTTCAAAAGTTTTGGAGAAATAACAATGAAAAAAGGTATTCATCCCGATTATCATGAAATTACCTATGTCATGACTGACGGGACTGTTTGCAAAACCAGAAGCACCTGGGGCAAAGAGGGTGATAAAATGACTCTTGAAATTGACCCGAAGTCTCATCCGGCGTGGACAGGTATCCACCGCATGGTTGACACCGGCGGCCAGGTGTCTAAATTCAACAGCAAATTTGCCGCTTTTGGTCTGAAAACAGACACCAGCAAATAATTTGCCTGATTTAAGTTTTATTAACCTGAGCTTGGTATAACTGAGCTCAGGTTTTATTTTTTTTACGGACAACGGCGATGGTTGACATCACACACTATGAAGTTTACGTAGACAGGGGAGCCGGGTGGAAACTGGACGAACGTTTCTCGGCAGACCAGCGGGATCAGGCAATTAAATTCGCCCGGGACAAGGAACGTGATAATATTTCGGTCAAACTCATCCGCGAAAAATTTGATGTCTTGGACAACAGCTATCAGGAATCTGTTGAATACGTCAGCCTGAGCAATAAAAAATATAAAAAAGACAAGTCATCCAAAAATTTCAACCTTTTTGACGGTGTGGCCGTAAATTCTTCTTCGGTCAACAATATTTATACCGCGGTTGACAATACGGATAACTCCGCCGGCACCATATTGAAAGCTCTGGGCAAACTGGTGCTGATTATTATTTTCAGCCTGCTGTTCGCCAATGTCGTTGTCAACCTCAGTCTGCCGATTTTAGAGCCGCTTTTGCCGGAAGAATCCTCAAAGACCATGTTGTTTTTGTTCTTCTTCGGGCTGTTTTTGATTGTGGCAACCCCGCTGATCTTAAAAAAAATCCCGTGGCAGGTCTTTGGGTTCCGCCGCCGCATCCGGCACAAAAAAATTCCCGAGCGCAAAGTTTTTGACAAAGCCGATGCAATTATGCGGCTTTATAACCTGAATGATGAATATTCCAAAGAGCTTTTGCCGACCTATCCGGAAGCCGGTGTCGAGGACAAACGCCATATTGTCGAATTTTTAAGTACCCTGATTGCCCAGCTTGACAACCAGAGCTTGTTGAGTGATGACTTCAACCGGCTGGGGCTCAAACTTCTGGTCTTTGGCGGCAGCATGGAGCTGGCACGCTACCGGCGTCTGAATATGGGACAGGCCAATTCGCTGCTTTATGAAGCTTTTCGTATTATTGACGGAACAGAAGTTGACCTGGCTTCTTTTTATGATGCCAAACGCAGCTATCAGGACAACAAAGTCGCGGTTTTTCTGACCGGGGTCGGAGCTTATCTGATGTCCCAGCTTTTGCACCAGGAAAAAATAGACAGCTACATTCTGCGCCTGACTTTTGATAAATGGAGCCGCCTGAATCAGATAGAATATCCGTTGCGTTCGCCGGCCTCATCCGAACCGGACAAAACCGCTCCGGCCTCATCAGCCAAACCGAAAGAAAATAAAATTTTCCTGATTAGTATTCTTAACATCAGCATTCGTGTCCTTTATAACGGCGATGCCCGCTCGACAGCCGCTTATGAGGCGGAAATAAACAAATCAATGCATAACATTCTGAATAATCTGATCAGCAAATACAGCGGGTCCAATATCCACGATAGCGAAAAATTTATGACCATACAATTTACCAATGTCAACAATGCGGTTATCTTCGCCGGTGAATTTTTGAAAGATGCCGCCGCCTATATTGAAGAACTGGCCGATGAAAATCTGATCGTCGCCGAAAAGCTGAATATTATAGAGGGAAAAATATCCGGGCTTGACGCACAAAAAGACCTTATTTTGGACTTTTTTGCTCATACCTATGACGGCGAAGTTCTGGTCGATGACAAAGTCTATGAAGCCGTAAAAAATAACGGCTATCGTTTTGAGACCCTCGGCTTCAAAAAAATGGAAAGGACACAGACAACGGCGGCCCTGTATAAGCTGATTGATGCATAAAAGCAAGAATTTATTTGAAATAACATAAAAAATATGTTATAATAACAACAGAATTATGTAATGAGAGGAGCTCAAAATGGTCAACTCTATACCTCGTGCCTCCAATGTGGATGAGAATGGCATCGGGCGCTGGGAAAAATCGGTTACCGATGTCAATGATATTGATGAAAGCTTCACCAATGCCCGCGATTTGGGGTATATGCGGCTGAATTACGCGCGTGTCAGCACCATCGGCCAATTATCCAAATATGACAGCCAGGATATTTATAAAATTCAGGTTCAGTCAAACGGAAAACTGTCAGTCTCTTTGCGCAGCGGTGCGGAGAGTGATGAAGTGCTCGACCTGTCCAAATATGATGAAGCGCTTGACGCCCTGAAGAAAAAGCTTGACCCGGAAGGATATGCCAAAGAACAGGCTGAAAAAGAAGAAGAGGCCAAAAAATACGGCCTGCTCGGAGAATATGGTGAAGGCCTGCAAATTCAGGTCTATATGGTCAAAAACGGTAAAGAAGTCCTGATAGGTGATTCAACGGCAGAAGAGGGTTCGGATGAATATACCAATATGGAACAAATCCTCAATGGCGAATACCGCGCCAAAAAAGGAGATTACTATTTCAAAATCAGCCGGACGGATGATTACGATTCCAATGAAGAACTCCCCTATGTGATGCAAATCAAACAGGGAGAGAACTATAAACATGACTATGTCACCACCGAGTCTGTTTCTGAAGATACCAAAAACAAAGAAAACAGCAAAGTTCCGTCAACAACAAGCAGCAACGGAACATTGTCCTCCGTCAATGCGCTGCAAATTCAGGCGCAGCGTTATCAGGCAACGGCACAGATGCTGGAGGTCGGTTACCAGAATATGGCTAGTATCTACAGCAAAAACAGCAAATTTTAGACAATAAATAAAAAAATAGCTTGTATAAAACGGAAACATTCTCTATTCTGCATAAAAATAGAGAATGTTTTTTTTGAGATGTTGAAAGGATAATAAAAAAATGACAGCTCCTTTAATGCCTAAGGCAACAGCGGTATGGCTGGTTGATAATACAACGCTGACCTTTGTTCAGATTGCTGATTTTTGCGAACTTCATGAGCTTGAAGTCCAGGCAATTGCTGACGGCGATGTCGCTTTTAATATTATGGGAATCAGTCCGATTGATACCAATCAGCTGAGCTGGGATGAAATCCACCGTTGCGAGGCAGACCGTTCTGCCCGTTTACAGGCTAACAAAATGGAACTCAATGTCCGGGAGAAAAATGCCAAAGCCAAAAAAATGTTGTCGCCCTCTCAGCGTAGTGATAAACCCAACGCTGTAGCCTGGATTTTGAAAAACTGCCCGGAAATTACCGATATGCAGATTTGCAAACTCATCGGCACCACCAAGCCGACCATCCAGTCAATCCGTGACGGCTCTCATCGCGACGCAGCGAACATCCGAGCCAAAAACCCGGTAGCCATCGGTCTTTGCACAGAAAAAGACCTGGAAAAGGCCATCAATGACAGCCGGGCAAAACAGGCTGCCGCAGCAGAGAAAAAAGCAGCCGCCAAGGCCAAAAAGAAAAAAGCCAAAAAAACGACGGTAAAAAAAACAAAGGCTAAAACAAAAACCGAAACCGCCGAAGCTTAAAAACACTCCCCCCGCAATCCAAAAAATTGCGGGGGTATTCAAATTAAGAATTTAATAACAATTAGAATTACCAGGATATAAAAGAGCATTTCCTTGTCCACAATACCCTTTGGTATTAGTAATAGTTGCTGTGTTGGTTTTAGTTTCTCTTACATTTCCGTTACAATCTTTAGTCCCCCATGAAACTTCCACTAACATATGATCGTAACCTCCTGTAGCCCCAGAAGGATATGTAAATAAGTTTGGATTCTTTAGAATTCTACAAGAAATAGCACAGTTATAGGAGCTACATCCTCCCGAAGAACTACTGGAAGAAGATGAACTGCTTGAAGATGATGAAGACGAGCTCGAACTACTTCCTCCAGAACTTGATGACCGACATTTAACAAAACAGAATAAACCGGGACGAATATTTTCCCAAGAACAAGTCTGCCCTGCAGGTTGCTCTGTATAAAAACCAAGCTTTTCACATCCGGGTTCACAACTTTTTGAGGTCGCGACCCAAGTATAGCCACTTTCACATAAACAGGTTGCGTATTTGCCATTACAGGATGCGCCATTCCCGGCAGAAATATGTGTTGTAGAAGATGGTGTACAGTCAAACGGAAATTGAGATGTATCACATTGCTGAATGCATTGCCCGTTACTCCAGCTATAACCGCTCATACAACGGCATAATTGATATTTTCCGTTACAACTTTTTCCGGAACCGCCTGAAATATGGCTGGAAGAACTATAAGTGCAGGCATATTTATAAGAAGTTGGACAAGTACAACTCCCATTGCTCCATAAATAAGGAGAAGAACAGGAACAACGATCATACTTTCCGTCACATCCACTCCCCGAAGGCGATTGATAAGTCCCGGTACATGTATATTTATAAGAACTGGAACAACAGCTTTTGCAGGACGAATATTTAGTTGTTCCGTCCCAGATGCAGGATGTGGCGCCGACAGCCGCCCCGCAGGAACAGGATTTATAAGAGCTTGGGCATTGGCAGTTGGCATATTTACCGCCGCAGGCGGTACCAACACCTTGTAACGGCGAGGAACAGGTATATAAATCCGACCGGCAGACGCATTTATCAAAATAATTGGCGTCGTATGGGCAGCGTTTGTTGATATTCTGAACTGAGTTGCAAGAGCCGGTTTGTGTATAGCCGTCTTCTTTGCAAGCCCGCGGATTATCTAATTTGCATGAGGCGTATTTTCCGCCGCAGCTTTCACCCACGCCGTAATAAGGTTTGGTACAGGTTTGCAAGTTTGGTTTGCACTCACATTTTTCAAAATAGGTGTTGTCGTAAGGGCAATAATTGACGGGGGTTTGGACGGAGCTGCAGGAGGTCAGGGTATATCCTTCTTTATTACAGCGTTCTTTGTTATCTAACTCCCATTCAGGTTCGTCGCCGCCAGAAGTTCCGCCCGGAGTACCGCCTGAAGAATTATCCGGGGTATTCGCCCCGCCGTAGTCATATTCATCACCCCGGCAATTCCCCGCGTCAGTAATGAAGCACACGCTCGCAAGCTGCACGAGGTTTGTTCGGGAGTTCCCTCCCTGTTGTATAGGGAGGGACAGGGAGGGTGAGTGCTGATTAATTGTATCAGAATTAATCACACCCCTCCTAACCTCCCCTATATCTACAGGGGAGGAAAATATTGCTAATTTATTTTTATTATGGATTGCTTCGGAAAGAAGTTTGGATTGGGAAGGAAGGTGTGTGTATGAAGTGCGGTTTTTCCGCTGTGTTGAGATAAATGTATTCTTCCCAATCGGGGACATATCAGGAGTGAGTCCGGCATGAGCGATAGTCCCAAAGCCGAGACAAGATACGGACAACAATAAAGCATAACGTATTTTCATCATAATATCTCCTTGCAAACTTCTTTCCTACGACTCCCATTATACCAGAAAAGAAAATTATTGTAAATAATAAATTTAAGCGAGAGACGAAAAATTATGCAAAAAGAAAGGCCAGTTTTTCCAAACTGACCTTTCGCTTCAACATTTATTCATCCCGTTATTGCAAGTAAACCTCGTTTTTTATTCTCAACCTCCCATCGCCACCCCTGTCATTGCAAGCCGAACTTGTTCGCCGTGGTAATCTTCCGTCCCTGTCATTGCGAGGAGGACTTTGCCCGACGAAGCAATCTATTCCTCTCTCTACCGGCACAAGGCGCACGCAGTGCGTTTCAAGTTCCAATCCCTCGACAGCAAAACGACCGGATCAAACGGCGCCCGTTTGCCCCGATCAATCCACAGCTAACCGATGGGATCGACCTGCCTCAAGTCGCGGGTCAAGTTGTGCCAGCTTGCTCAGCTTCTCTTGAACGCGTTAATAAAAAATTATTAAACTTTTGTTACACTTAAAAATAAAAATAGACAAAATATAAAAAATATGCTATATTGTCTAATATAATAAATGTTGTCTATGGAGACGGGCATGGAATACGAATTTAAAGAGTTTATGGAAAATGTTTATGGCGACGGAGCCTATGAAAAACACTATGTGAAAGGGCCTCAGGAAGAAAAGGAGCGTTTTGAGCGTCAATATCAAGCTCTGAGAGAAAAGAAAATTAAGGAATTTATGGAAAGAGTCTATGGAAAAGGGGCCTATGAGAAACACTATGTGAACGGCCCGCAGGAAGAAAAAGAACGTTTTACGACACAATACGATGCCCTGCAAGAAAAAGCTTTTAAAGAATTTATAGAACAAACTTACGGTACCGGGGCCTATGACAAACATTATTTAAAAGGTCCGGCCGAAGAAAAAGAACGCTTTGAGCGGCAGTTCTTCGCCCTGCAGGAAAAAATGCGAAATAAGCACGACAACCAAATCGCCCAAAATCAGCAGGACTCCGAAACAGACAGAACGGCCTCCTCTCAACGGGAAGGTGGAAATAAGTCAACGGCAGAAGAAGCACAGACCATAACCACAATCAGCGAGACCAACGAGCCTGTGGCCGACGGGGCGGAAAATACCGATAATGAGCATAAAGACGAACCGGAATGGAAAAAACTGCGCCGTGAAGCCTGGGAAAAATATGCCGAAGAAAATCGTCAGGAGTTCAAACTGCTCTCAGAGGATAAAGCCCCTGAGCTGAATATGAGTGTCGGCGGCACGCCGGTTCAATACGCCGATGAACATAACGTCACCCTCGGCAACGGCGAATATGGTAAGTTTCTGAAAGCGATAGAAATCGAAAAACAAGCCAAAACGGATGTCATCAATTTTGGCAACATTGAAAGCGAAGATTATAAATCAAAATTGGCCGCAGCCTGCCTCCAACTGGGCATGAAGATGAAAAACGGTCCGAAATCCATAGACTTGAGCCTTGATTGCTTTAAGAATTTGGATGAAGAAACCAAAGCTAAAATTGAGGAATATAACCGCAAACAGGCCGAGCAAGAACAGGAGAAACCACGGGAACAAAAGCCTGTCCAAGAAACTGACAAGCCTAACACGGAAGATAATACAGCAGAGCCTGCGTCTGAAGAACCTAAGGATTATAAAAAACTTTATGAAGATAAAGTTGCTGAAATGCAGGCCAAAAAAAGCAACGGTGAATCGGTTGATTTTGCTCAGATAAAAGACCCTGTCGAACGGCTTATAACTTATGCTGCGGCAAAACAAAATCAAATGAAAATTGAAAATCTGGACAATAACAAACTCCTGTTTGATGAAAAACAACAGGCTGACAGCAAAGAAGATGTGACCGCCGCGCTGGAAGCAATGCCGGAAGAAGCCCGCAATCATATTGATATCCACGAAAAACGGGTTCATAAACTGCGCGAAATCAAGCAGCTTGTTGCAGACAGAAAACTCCGCCGCGGTGAATATCGCGACAATAACGGAAACATCAACAATTCTCTCCTGAGAACTCATACCAATGATGGAACAGAACAACATATCGAACGTTACAGAGTTGAATATGAGATTGATGAGAATGGCAGAAAGCATTATAAACATGATGAACAAACGAATGCGTTCATCTTAAGACAGCGCCGGAACAACAACGGCAGATAACCGGAATAGGGAAGCTCCGGCAGAGGAGAAAAACAATGGCAGAAAATTTTGCAGGTTTGGATATCACGGCTCTGGCCGCCAGATTAAAAGCCAGAGATCTGAGTGCTGAAGACAAAGCATCGCTTGATGACGCAATATGGAACAAAGTCAGTCGCATTGGCCGCCGCGCAGAAAAACTAGACCCACAAAACAAAGAAGAACTGACCGCGTTCAAAAGCCTGCTGAAAAGTCTGCCTCGGGCTTATCGTATTGAACTTGGCGAAAAGCTGGATATCATCAAATCTGCCGAAACCAGACTGTTCCGCGCTGAGCGGGGGATTGATGACCGCACCGCCGAAGATAAACTGAAAGAAGGTCTGGAGCAGGGCATGAACAGCGTCAAAAACGGTGTCTCCAAAAGCGCAGCCAAGCTCCAACGAAATTACAATGTCGGCAAACGTTTTGCCCGTATGGCCGTTAATAAAAAGAAAACCCAGACCAAAAACTGGATTAAAAATAAAAAGCAAAGTTATGACAAATGGGTTGATGATGTTGACGCCAAGATTGATGCCTGGGTCAACAAAGCTGCTAAATCGCTGGAAAACATCGAAAACGGCATTCGGGAAATTCCCGGACAGCTGAAAGAGATGAGCAACGCCGCGTTCAATCAGGTCAAACAGTCTTATAAATTAGCCCGAGATAAAGCCCGTGCCCGTCAGGAAGCTCTGAAACGCCGTCGCCGCCAGCAATGGAACAAGTTCAAAGCCGGTGTCAAAACCACGGCAAAAGGGACGGCGCTGGTTCTGGGTGGCATGCTCTCCGTAACGGCTAAAGGGGCTGTCTGGGGCGCAAAACAACTGCGCCGGGGTTGGCAGCAGGGAAAGCGAATTATCGCCGGGATCAAATTGCCGGAGGTCAAAGGCCGCGCGAATGAAAACAGCACCTTGCTGGATATGGCCAATGGCAATCTGGCCGCCCTCAAACCTGAACAGGTCAAAAACCTTTATAATGAATTGAAAAAATACCGCGATACCGCCCGTGGCAACAAATACGGTGATGCCTATTACCGCGTTTCGGCTTATTCAACGGAACTTCTGGATGAAATCAAAAGCAAAGGCAAAGAGGGTGTAACCGACGAAAACGCCGATAAAGTCGCCGCCTGGCTTGAAGTCAACAAAAACATTCAGGAAGAAGTCAATAAAAACCGCTCTGTCGAATATAACAAGCGCAACGAAGACATCGCGGACCTGCTTGATGAACACAAACCTCAAATCAATCCCAAAAAGAAAGGGATTGAAATGACGGCAGAAGAATATGCGCCTTATAAAGCTTTTGCCGTTCAGCTCGGTATGACGGCCAATGCCGCCTTTGTCCGGGATTGCCAGAACGGAAAATATAAAGATGCTTTTGAGGCGTTTCATGACAATTATAAAGCCAAAGGCGGCGAACAGGATGCCCGTCAGGAGCTGAAAGAAACCCGGGAAAAAGAAACGGAAAAGACCCGGGCCGAAGTTGAACGCCAGGCCGCGGAAACAACCCCGAAAGAACCGGTAGTTGAAAAGGCGGTTGAAACCGAAAATAAAGAACCGGAAAAAACACCACCGATAAAAGAAGCTGAAAAGCAAGCCGAACCGCAGACGGAGAAGCGTGAAGAACCCAAACATGAAACGCGTCCTTTGCAGCGTCCCCGGGCTCTGGAACCTCAGCCTGAACCTGAAGCACCTGCCCCGGTAGCCGAAACCGAAAAAGAAAAGAAACGCTCAATGACAAAATCAAATCTGCGCAAAATTCAGGAATTGCGTGGCGTTAAAACGGCCAGAAGAGCCAAACAGGTGACAATGGATAACCGCGGCAAATTCAAAGCCAAAGAAAACGCCGGAGAAGAAGCGGAACAAATTGATATGGTTGCCTATCAAATGGAACAAAAACGCCAACGGGCATAATCTTCATAAAAAACGCGGCTCAACTCTTGAACCGCGTTTTTTATATTAATCTCTTTAAATTTAAATCCCGGCACAACACTGGGATTAAAGCAAAGCCAAAACCTAATAAGAAGCGAGCACCGGGCGAACATAGATGTTGTAGCGGTAGCCGTCGCCCCAAGGGTTGTACACATCGCCATTAGACATATCCACGATGTAGTAGTAGCTGCCGTTGCCGTCGGTGGTAGACGACCAATACCAGTCATCTGTTGAGAATTTCTTCCCACCATGAGCGGTAAGTAAAGATTCTAATGAGGATTTATTGTTATACATTGTAAGGAGCTGGTCTTTTGTAGGTAATGTCCCCTTGAGGTTACCGCAGAATGAATAGTTCTGGCAGGCACTATTACCTGAAGACCATGTCATTCGTCCTAAATCCTGCATTGCCACATAGAAGTTAATCCCCGGCGCCTTAACCGCCACAACGGCACCGTTACAATAATATAAATCTCCTTGTGCGCCATTCAAAACTTGCTTCTGACAACTTCCGTCTTTCCACTCATAGCCGCTTGCACACGTGCATTGAGCATATTTGCCACCGCAGGCAGAGCCTGCGCCACCGGCATAGCCGGTCCCTGTGCAACTATATTTAAAACCATTCTCAGCGCAAATTGAGGCTTCATCTTCGGCACAAAACCACCCGTTGCCAAACGGACACTTGACACCTTTCCCACCATTACAAGAACTCGCCGTATAACCAAGTGTGGAACAATCCTGTACCGTAACACATTGCCCAAAAGCCAAACCGGGAAAACAGGACAAACTTGTCCCTAAGACTAAATAAACTTGAAACTTCATGACACACATCCTTTATAACATCACACCAGGATAGTATATCATATTTCAAAATTATTGTAAATTACAAATTCAATATAAAGACGAAAAAATGATGCAAAAAGAAAGATCGGCTCTACCAACCTGACAAAAAGGCTCAGAATTTTTCCTAAGCCTTTTCTCTGTAATGGTACAATCTAAGCATCGCGCCTCTTTTGCTCCCTATCTTGCAACAGCGTTCCCTCCCTGTTGTATAGGGAGGGAAAGGGAGGGTGAGTTATAAACTAATCTTCTTTATTTTCTCACCCCTCCTAACCTCCCCTATATCAACAGGGGAGGAATCCCTGAACCCTCAGCCAACTCTATCCAAGCAACGCGCCTCATGAGCCGCCGGACAAGCTATCGCTAACCGATGGGATCGATCTGCCTCAGGTCGCGGCACAATCTGAGCATTGCGCCTTCTTTACCCCAACCTCTCAACAGCTAACCGACAGGGTCAAGCTGCGCCAGCTTACAACAGCGTTCCTCCCCTTAATTCCTTTAAGGGGAGGACAGGAAGGGTTTATAAAAAAAATCATCTGAACGTCATCGCGAACCGGATGTAATCCGGTG
>CALXTH010000033.1 GCA_944391365.1 uncultured Alphaproteobacteria bacterium
ATCCACCGGGCAACAGGAGCAGACCGCCGGCTTCCCGACAAAACAATATCCGGAAAATCATGGCTTATTTCTTTCCGGCAGCTTTTTTCCACGCCAAACAGGCTGGTGCCGCGCATCCAGTTCGGCAGGGCTGCCAAAGATGTATAAGAGATGTTTTTTTCTGTAATCTCAAATTGGTTGCAATCAAGCAGCTGCGCCACTCCCCGAATCTGCCCGGCACTGCCTTTACGGTCATCAATCAGCAGCCATACAGTTTTTTTCATGATACACTAACCCAATATTAATTTCTTATCTTCTATCTTATAAATATAAAACCATTAACTCAAGGAGAAAATTCATGAAATGCCTGTCTTTTCTTGCTGTTTCAATAGCTGTTTTCCTTGCCGCCGCTCCGGCTGATGCTCAGTTTGCCGCACAAAACGACGCCAAATATCTGGCCACCATCAAAGCGGTTGCAAATTATAAAATCAATGACGAAGAAACCTTGCAACAGGTTGAAAGCCTGCGTCAGAATCAGGTTTTTAATGCCAAGCTTCAAAAAATGTTAAACAAGCTCAGCAACCGCCGCAGCAAAGACAGCAAGAACAAGCAAGTCCTTGATATTCTGCAAAAAGCCGGAAAAGACATTTATAACCTGTTGGATTAAACTTTGTTTAATAAAATTCGTGTAGACTAAGTCTATCGTTCTATTTAGAAAGGAGTTCGGCAATGAAGAATTTGGCTGCTGAAACAAAAAATTTGTTGGAAGAAATCGAAACTTTGAGAACATCATTGTTTAAAACGGATGTTTTCAGCCTTGGTGAAGCAGAAACAATCGCTGCGGAATAGGATTAATAATAGAAGTAAAAACAGATGAAAAAATTTTTGCTGATGTTTTTTATAATTGCCATGTTACCGGCCTGTGCCTCTCTCCGGCATGATCCGGCACAGGAAACGGCACAAAATGAAGCAGATGAAGCTTATCGCAAAAGTGTCAGCGTCTGGAAAGAACAAAACAAAGATAAAAAAATCCGTGTCAGAAAAGCTGAAAATAATGTTGAAGTTCTGCCGCTGATTAAAGGTCGTGTCAGCAAATTTAAAACCCCGAAAAGACAAGAAATGACCGTAGCGGAGCTGGAAGAAAAAATTCGCTTTGACTTGTATAAAGACAAATATCAGCGTCTGGTGGAAAATGTGGTCGTCAAAGACAGCTCGGAAGACAGCGTAACTTATGAATACAAAGACGCCCGCGTTGATGAGCTGGCTTTTCTCGCCGTGGAATATTGCAAAGAGCAAAATCAGAAGACCGCCTTTTTGCAAAAAGTAACTATGTATAAAAACAGAGCAAGACTGGCAACTTTTGACTGCCGCCGCTTGTAACCGGCCGTGAGATTCACTATATGAGTCATAAGAAAGGTTATCAAAGGGCAAAACAATGAACAAAGATTTATATAGTGTACTGGGGGTCAGCCGGACCGCCTCAGAATCTGAAATCAAATCAGCTTACCGCAAACTGGCGCGAAAATATCACCCGGATCTAAACAAAGACAATAAAGACGCCGCTGAAAAATTCAAAGAGATTTCAGCCGCTTATGATATCCTGGGCGACAAGGAAAAACGTCAAAAATACGATAATAATGAAATTGATGCCGATGGCCGCCCGACTGGATTTGGAGCCGGGTTTGGCGGTGGAGAAGGGTTTAACGACGGTAGTTTTTATACTTATACCAGCCGCGGTGGCCGGCAGGGTAATCCATTTGGCGGCGCCGGAGGGTTTGATTTTTCCTCCATTTTCGGTGATGATATTTTTTCACAGTTTGGTGGAGCTTCCGGACAGACATTCCGGGGCGGAAGCCGTCGCCCGCGCAAAGGCGAAGATATTGCCTATAATATGCCGATTGATTTTCTGGATGCCGTTCGCGGCAGTGAACAAAAAGTCCTTATCGGCAGCAAAACAGTCAATGTAAAGGTTCCGGCCGGTTCTTCGGACGGACAGACCCTGCGTTTAAAAGGACTGGGACAACCGGGAGCCGGTGGCGGCGAAAACGGTGATGTCCTGATAACCCTGAAGGTCAGGGCTCATCCTTATTTTAAAGCCGAAGGTAATGATATCCTGATAGATTTGCCGATTTCGCTTAAAGAAGCCGTTTTGGGTGCAAAAGTAACTGTACCGACAATCAGCGGCAAAGTTGCCGTCAAAATTCCGCCCTATTCAGATTCCGGAGAAAAACTTCGTTTAAAAGGCAAAGGCATAAAGTCACGGACAACGACCGGCGATGAAATCATTACCTTAAAGGTTATTACCTCCAAAACAAAAAATTCAGAATTGGAAAAAATACTGCAAACGCTTCCTGATGAAAATATTCGGAGTTTTTAATGCGCTTGGAGCAGTTGTTTGATTTTGAGTGGTTGAATGAACCGGAAGATGTTGATTTCCGGGATGCCGGAATGGCGGTGACCGCCAAGGCCGGAACCGATTTCTGGCAAAATAAAAACCGGAATGTGCACAAAGATGATGGTCATTTCTTTTTTACCCGCAAATGTGGCAATTTTGTTCTGACGGTTCATTGGGCTTTTTCGCAAATGACAGAAATGAATCAATGCGGCATTATGATTCGGAGTGATGAACAAAACTGGATTAAAGCCTCAATAATGACTGATTCCCTGAAAAATTCGAAACTGGGCAGTTGTGTTTCTGACAGCGGTTATACAGATTGGGCACTGCAGGCTGTTCTTCCCGGCCTGACGGAAATATGGTTCAGAATAAAACGGCTGAATGGCGATTATCTTTTGTTTTATTCTTCTGACGGCGAAAACTTTCAGCAAATAAGACTGTTTAATTTACCAAGTGAAGATGTTGAAGTCAAAGTCGGAGCATACATTTGTGCTCCCAAAAACAATAAATTCCAAGCACTTTTAAAAAGTGTCGAAATAGAAGGATTGTAAACAAAGGAGAAAACAATGAAAAAAATAATTTGTTTAGTAATTATGGTTTTGGGAGTATGTACGATGGTTAAAGAAACCCCGGCAGAAGAAAAAACAGAAACTGAAGTTGTTTTGCCTCAACCGGATTATCAGTCCGGACGTCCTTTAATGCAAACGCTGCAGGATCGCCGCACTTACCGGGAATTTGGCCCGAGAATAATTAATGATCAAAATCTTGCTGAATTGCTGTGGGCCGCCAATGGTGTCAACCGCCCGGATGGGAGACGAACAATCCCGACAGCCAGAGATTCCCGTGATCTGGATATTTATGTTTTAAAACAGGGTGGCGCTTACCGCTATAATCCGGATCGTCACATGTTGGAACTGGTTAATCCGGCAGCTCTGCGCTACACGGCAGCCAAGCAGGATTTCGTAAAGCAGGCAGATGTTCTGTTGGTTTATGTTTCCAATAATCAAAATAAGGAATATGCCGCCATGCATGCCGGTTCGGCCTATCAAAACGTGGGCCTGTATTGCGCCTCCGTCGGATTAAATAACGTTGTCTTGGGAATGATAGACCGGGATATGCTTCACAAAGAATTACACCTGAATGAAGATGACTATGTTATCATCGCCCAGGCTTTGGGCTGGCCGAAAAAGAAATAATAAAATAATAAAAATTTTTGTTGCAAATTAAGTCAGGATATTATAGAAATACTCCTGACGTGGATAGATGGCCGAGTGGTCGAAGGCGCACGATTGGAAATCGTGTGTACCCCCAAAGGGTACCGTGGGTTCGAATCCCACTCTATCCGCCATTTTATGAAATAACCTGTTGAAAATACAGGTTATTTTTTTGTTTAAGCACCTTGTTTTGGGTCATTTTTTAAAGTGTTACAGCAGGGTGTTACAGAATTGAGCAAAAAATATCCCCGCCTTTTTCGGCGACAGCATATTTTTTATATGAGAATCGCTATCCCCAGAGATATACAAACTGTTGCTTTGAGGAAAGAATTTATATACTCTTTAATGACTACGGATTATCTGACAGCAATCAGGTTGTATCATATAGAATCTGTTACTATGGATAAATTCATAACTTTGTTACGGATAATAGCGATGAAAGTCAGTAAAAGAATATATCCTTATGGTGTTGAGTTTGAAAATACGGATATTGATGATATTTTAGTTCACAGATTGGAAGAAATTATAAAATTCTGTGAAGATAATTACAGCAAAATAAAAACTTCAACAGACTCTTTTAGTGCTATTCGCATTTTTAATCCAAGCAATACAGCAGAACAAAATATCATCTGTGGAGGCAAATATATCTACAATTATTTGCTTTGGCTGTATCGGAATGAAGACACTCACGTCTCTGTAAAAAACTTTATAGAAAAAATATTTAATAATCAAACAACTATTCCGACAACAGAAGATACATACAAGCAATTAGAAAATGAAAATTGGTTTCGCCAGTTTATGAATAAAATAGTCCAAATTGAAGATTATGGACATAAAATGATTGCTGATATAGAATTAGATAGAGATACCGCTCAAAAATATGAAGCACGCAACCCCCTTGTCAGAAAAGTTTTGGCTGCTTGTCAAGATAGAGTTAATAGAAGATTAGCCAAACAGCAAAAAATTAAGACCTTATGGACGACATTATTTGAACAATATAAAAATAAAAAGATTATAGAGGGAGAAGTTAAGCATACAACATTAGATGCTTATAAATCTCAATTAGATACTATTTTTTCATTGATTGAAAAGAAATGCGTTGAAGACATTACCGCAGAAGATTGTCAACGTATTTCTGTTGATATATACCGAGTTCCTAAAAAATGGCGTTCAAAATATAAAGGTAGAAGATTAAATTCAATTTTACGTCCTCAACCAACAAAAGATTGCTTATCTAAAAAAACAGTTGTTACATATTTGGTTACATTTCTTGATTTTTTAACCTACGCAATGGAAGAAGAAATTATCAGCACTAATTTTTCTAAAAAGATTTTAATACCAAAGACAAGTAAAGAACCTCAACGAATTGGTTTTGATAAAGACGATTTATTAAAGATATTTAATCCGGCTACATATCCAGACAGATATAATCGTCATCAGTTTTCTAAATTCTGGATTCCGATAATTTCATTGTATACAGGCTGTCGTGCAAATGAAATTTCGCAATTAAGAGTTAATGATATTATTAAGGACGGTAAAATATATTGTTTTAATATTACAGATGAGGGAGACAAGCAATCTGTCAAAAATAAGAGTAGTATTAGAAAGATTCCTATACACCCCGTTTTATTAGATTTAGGATTTGTTAAGTTTGTTGAACGCCTAAAAGCAAATAATTATGAACGGGTTTTTCATAATCTTACATATACAAAAAAGAATCAATTTGCAGGAGCAATTACACATTGGTTTGCTCGTTATTTGGATAAAATCGGAATTAAAGCCAGTAAAAAGGTTTTTCATTCATTCCGCTATACTTTTGAAGAGAAAGCTATTGAAAGAAATATATCAACAGAAGTTCAAAATGCCCTTGGCGGATGGACTAATAAAGGAACGGGTCAGGCAATTTATGGAAAACGAATTTCAACACAGGTGCTTTTTAGAGAAATAAAAAAGATTCGGTATCCATTTCTTAATGAATATATGGAAAAATTTAAAGAAATCAGAAAAGATTTTTCAACTGGTGATTATGAATTATCAAAAAAGAAGATAAAGAAAAGGAGAGTTAATTAACTCTCCCTTATTACAGATTATTTTTTCTTTGTTTTGTTTTTGGATGAATTTTCTTCTGTTTCGCTTTCGTTTGTTTTTCTTGTGCGTTTTTTCTTGGCGTATGCTTTTATTTCTTCATCAAATTGTCCTTCTTCAAGCATTGATTTTAATGAGGATAAAATTTTAGTGTGTGTATATTCGCTTTTTTTGGTGGTGTTCTTAAAAATTGGATAAGCACCACAACGCAATGTAATTACTGTGTAATCTCCGCTATCTTTCAAAATACGCATTGACGGAGATAATTCTGATACAGGAGAATTTTTATTTTCAATGCCGTTTTCATAATTGATATTTTTCTGAATGCTATCAGCAATTTTTTCTTTAATAGATTTAATTTTTGCATTAAAAATATTTGCTTTTTCAACATTCATATCTATACCAGTAAAATTTAATGTTGTTTTTTTAGTATTAGAATTAGAAGTTTCAACCATCTTTATTCTCCGTCTGTTTGTTAATGATACAAAATTATGAAAATATTATATTTCTAATGTCAAATATTATAGTTTTTTTATGCACAAAGATTATAAAAAATTAAACATAATACTATTTTATTATAGTTTTATTATACTTTTTTCTTATGCTTATTTTTTCTGAAAGTGGCTGAAATCCTTGTAAAATTAAACTATTGTTATTTTTAATAATAAAAAAGTGTAAAATATAACATAAAACAGTTGACAATTTTACACTTTTTCTTTAATGTAAAGTCATATTAAAGATGTTGATTTTACAGTTTGGAGTTTTGAAAATGATTTTTAATTATAAAAGGGTTTCTACAATTATCCAATCCACAGAAAGACAGTTAATTGATGTTCCTTGTGATAGAGAATATGAGGATAAATTATCTGGTAAAAATAGAGAGCGTCCGCAATTAGAAGCAATGTTGTCAAATTTGCGTGCCGGTGATGTTGTTAATGTTCATTCTATGGATAGATT
>CALXTH010000034.1 GCA_944391365.1 uncultured Alphaproteobacteria bacterium
TATGTAGGTCACTCCGACAGGGACAACCCAAATACAGAAAAGCAGAGACACTAAAACTGGAAATATCAGTGATGACGATATAATCAGGGCTGTGCAGCTACATATTTTGTTATGTTTCTTCCACAAATTCAGCAGTCTTGTTTTCAAAAAAATGAATTTGCCAAGAATGGCCAAAATGGAAACAATGATAAACGGGCTCAGCAGCTGAACAAAGCCAACCATTGCGTTCAACAGGCTTCCGGTTGTCCAAATGATATTGGTTCCGGTCAGATCATTGAGATACATCACCATATATATCAACAGTTCGGGAATAACATAACGAAAGCTCAGGGCATTCAATCCATGACGTATTCCGTAAAATTTTAATAATGCATAATATGAAATCAGCACCCAGTTATATATCCGCCACATAACATCTTCAAATCGGCAAGCGTCATTAATTTTATTCCAAAACCAATGAAAATAGTTATTCCAGTCAAATTCCAGATAATTATTTATTCCCCCGGTGAGGCATGTCCGTTCCGGTTCTTCCATCATAAAGCCCACATGCAGGGTATATCCGCAGACGATGAAATAAGCAAATAAAAAATCTAACGCCAGATATTTGAGGAATGCTATTTTCATTGGTTGTTTGGTCCTATTCTAAACTATGTCTTGTGCAGAAGGTCAATTTCAGTTTGTTGATTTTGTATCGTTTGGAGGGAGATATGTGTTGTCGGACAGAATGTCCATGCAAGATTTACTTTGTTTTTGATAGACTTCGCTTGCAGTTAACATATTAAATATGGTTGGGACAACACTTATAAAAACAAGAATACCGGTCAAATGAATGAAAAACAATTTCCAGGTAAATGGAGCGCGATATGATTTATATAAAAAATATCCCCAAAAACTGAAAATAAAAATCATGACTGAGTAAAAAATACCATCAAATAAATAAGTTCTGTCATTACTTTTTGGATAACATGATGTTTCCGAGCTAAAGCAACTATGTAGTTGATAGATATATAAAGCCAAAAAGGCAATAATTAATAATGACAGCAAAATTTGAAATGTTTTCCTGATAAATAAGCTAAAAAAATTAAAAAATGTAATCAAATCTTTCATTTAACATTCTTCCTCTAGAAAGTTATAGTTCTTAAAAAAATATAGTCAAGCCGATAACTGAATAATTATCAGCTTGATTATTTAAGATTTATTTTTTCCAATATAGCCCAGCGGTGATTTATATCTTGGATACATTTCCATTTTTTTCTCCTAACTATTTAAAAATTAACATAAAAAAAGAGCCATAACACATGACTCTTACCTGCGAACGGGTTTTTGTTTGGATTCGTTCCCATTCTATCTGTTTTTATAGCAAAATCGTTCTTAAATGTCCCCTACTTTTTTGTCCCGACACAATTTTTTTCAATTTGAGGGGGAAAATGCTGCTGTGATTCAAGGGTCACAGAGGATTATTTTTTATTCAAATTATCCGGTTCAACGATGCCGCAGGAGATAATATACTTGAGCCCTTCTTCAACAGTCATATCCAGCGGTATTGTCTCTTTTTTCGGGACAAAGACCAAGAAACCCGATGTCGGATTTGGGGTGGTGGAGACATAGACGCTCAACAAGTCGTCTTTGAGTTTTTTCTTTACCTCGCCTTTGGTTTCGGCGCTGACAAAACCGATGACCCACATGCCTTTGCGCGGATATTCCAGTAATACGCATTTGCTGAACGACTGGCTCTTTGAAGACAGGAAAGTTTCAAAAATCTGTTTCAGCAAAGAATAGATACTGGAAATAACCGGCAGGCGACGGACAATCCAATCTCCGAGACGGACAAAAATCCGACCGACGAATCCGGCGGCAAACATGCCGATTAAAATCATTCCGACAATCAGGATTATAATTCCCAATCCCGGAATGGTATTAAACGGAATATTATAGCGGCTCAGCAGTTCAGGCGGAATCAACTGATTCACCGAACTGTCAATCCAGATAAATACATTATATGCAAAATAAAAGGTGATGGATACCGGCGCCGTGACTAAAATTCCGGTAAAGAAATAAGCCCGA
The DNA here is from genome assembly GCA_944391365.1 of uncultured Alphaproteobacteria bacterium. GTDB lineage: Bacteria > Pseudomonadota > Alphaproteobacteria > RF32 > CAG-239 > HGM16780. Next base: position 2,065 of record CALXTH010000034.1, read on the forward strand.
AGTTTTTCTCCCAGTTTCATAAAGACTGCTTTTTCTTTTCGTATGCGGAGTTTCTTTATGTTTTTAGCTCTTTTTTGGGCTTCGTTCATCTTGCTTATATCCTTCTTGCATCATCTATAATAAACTGGACGCTGTTTCGCCCTTGCCAGTTGTCTTTGCGTAAGACGCCAACAACATCAAACAGACTGCCGGAAGCATTCAGCAAGGCGTTCCCCAGTTCAGTATCGGCAATTCTGAAGGCCATGGCCTTCAGGGAGCCGCCGTTATCTCCGCTGAGAAAACAACGGACATGACCGCTGCCGACAATGGCCGGTTTGTTTATCCGCACACGATGCAGCATGAGTTTTGGTTCGCTGTTTCCGGCTCCATAAGGCTCCAACAGGGCCAGACTGTCGGCCAGGGATACGGTTGCTCCGGCCAGATCAAGCTGACCGTCAATTTCGATAACGGGAATAATTTCTTCATTGCCGAGGCGGTTTTGCACATATTCTCCGGCAAAGCGGCGGAATTCTTCTATTTTGTCTTCATTCAGCGAGAAACCGGCCGCCATGGTATGACCACCGCCTTTGGTCAGGATACCTTTTTCTTTGGCAGACATCACCAATGCCCCCAAATCAATTCCGGGAATGGAGCGGGCTGAGCCTTTAACCTCATCTGCTTCTATTGACATCACAAAGGATGGCAGATTATAACGCTCTTTCAGTTTTCCGGCGACGATACCAATAACCCCCTGATGCCAGTCTTTTCCGGCGACAAAAGCTATCGGATATTCCTGGGGACGGCTTTCCAACATTTCAATTGCATTGAGCAGGACATATCCCTCTATGTCTTTTCGTTGTGTGTTAAATTCATTCAGCTTATCAGCCAGCAAACCGGCTTCCTGTTCTGTTTTGGCACAAAGCAGACGGTTGCCGAGCGCGGCCTCCCCCACCCGGCCACAGGCGTTTATTCTCGGTCCCAAAACATAGCCCAAGTGAAAAGCTTCCGGTGCTTCGGTAATGCCTGAACGGTCTATCAGCGTTTTGAGCCCAATATTGCGGCGCAAGGACATAACTTTCAACCCCTGGCGGACAAACGCCCGGTTCAAGCCCAGCAGCGGCACGACATCGCAGACTGTCCCCAAAGCCACGAGGTCAAGCATTTCCATCAACTTCGGCTCGGTTTTACGCTGATAGTACCCTTTTTCCCGCAGGTCGCGGTTGACCGCGACAATCGTCATAAACACCACACCGACTGCGGCCAGATATTTCAGGTCATCATAATCATTTGCTTCATCCAGACGTTTGGGGTTTACAACAGCGCTGACTTTCGGCAGTTTAACCTCGGCTTCATGGTGATCGAGAACAATTATTTCGAATCCCCGGGCGGCGGCCTCCTCCAAAACATCAAAAGCCGTGGTGCCGCAGTCTACCGTTATCACCAGGTTTATTCCCTGTGCGGCAAATTCATCAAAGGCCAGCCGACTGGGGCCGTACCCTTCCTCCCGTTCCGGAATATGGACTGCCGGCACAATACCGTTGTTTTCCAAAAACATTCGCATAACCGAGGTTGAGGTTGCCCCGTCAACATCATAGTCACCGATTATGCCGATTTTTTCTCCGGCAATAATTGCCGAGGCAATCCGGACGGCGGCTTTTTTCATATCTTTCAGGCAACAGGGATCCGGCATCAGATTTTGGAGTTTCGGTTCAATAAAAGACGGAACCTTATCGACGGGAATGCCTTTTGAAGCAATGATTTTTGACACCAGATAAGGCAGGTTATACCGCTGGGAAATGAGTTCAGCCTGACGCTCATTCTCCGGAATAAATTTCCAGAGATTTCCGCCTAAGGATTTGGCATTGTTTAATTCTTCGCTCAACTCCCCACCCAACCGGTTTTAGTAACTGATATAAACCTCGGCACGGCGGTTGAGGCGTTCGCCTTCCGGCATCACCTCACGATATGCGGGATTGCTGTCTGACAACGCCTCAATGCTGATTTGGGATGCCGGCAGACCGGCACGACGCAGTGCTTTGGCCACGGCTTCAGCCCGCTCTTGTGAGACTTTGAAATTTGTCAACTTATGAGTGGCAATATCCGTATTGCGGGTGCGGCTGGAGGCATGTCCCAAAACACGTATTTGAGCGTTGTTTTCTTTCGCGATTTTGACGATTTCCCGAATTCTTTGCTGATAATCATTGTCAAGAAAGGCACTGCCGTTGGAAAAATAGAATGTTTCCAGCCGGTATGTTACACTTGGTCCGGCTTCTTCCTCTGTGGCAAAAACTTCTTCCAATGTTTGGTGTTCGTTGTTTTTGGCTGCTGTCACTGCTCCGGGGGACGTTGTTTTGGTGACATTGCCAATATCTTCCGACTTAATTACCGGTGTGGTTTTAGCGGCGCGGATGCGTTCAGCCTCCCGGGCGAAGTCATCTTCCGACATCAGTTCGGTTTCTTTGCCGTCATCGTCCGATTTTGGTTCTTCTTTATTTTTTTCCGGTGTTTTTCTGGCTTCCGGCGCAATTGTTATTTTAGACTCTTTTTTTTGAGGCTTATCTGTCTCTTTTCCGGAATCGGATCCCAACCCTTCTCCGGCGACAAGAACCTGCCCTTCCTCTTCATCCGAAAAATCAGGAAAAGTTGCCGCCGCACAGGATGTCAACAGAAACAAAGAGCCGAAAATTCCTATTTTATTAACCAAAGACATTGCCGTTCCCTAATTCAATTTATAATCTTTTTTATTGATATAATATTATAATGATTAAGGCAAGCATAAAAAATAAACTAAGAACAACCTCACCTGTTTTCTTCAAGAAACTTTGCAAATCGTTGTCAGAATGACTTTATACAACGTGCCCGTTTGCGTAAATTTTCTGTCGTTTTATTAAATTTATTGTTTACAATTATTTTCTTTTCTGATATAATGGGAGTCGTAGGAAAGAAGTTTGCAAGGAGATATTATGATGAAAATACGTTATGCTTTATTGTTATCCGTATCCTGTCTCGGCCTAGGCTCTCTTGCCCATGCCGGACTCATGCCTGATATCACTCCGGTTGGGAAGAATACATTTATCTTCACACAGCGGGGAGCCCCCGCGGGCGAAAGTCTATTAAGGGTTTCCCGTTCTTCATACACACACCTTGCTTCCCAATCCAAACTTCTTTCCGCCTATGTCATTGCGAGGAGGACTTCGTCCGACGCGGCAATCCATAATAAAAACAAATTAGCTATGTCATCCTCGGACGAGCACAGCGAGATCCGGGGATCCAGGTCAAACAAAGATTCCATAGCCACCTGGATATTCGGATCAAGTCCGAATATGACAGTTGCTGATTTATTTATTTCAACAACAGCACAATCTAAGCAACGCGCCTCCTTTGCCCCTATCCATCTACCGCTAACCGATGGGATCGACCTGCCTCAGGTCGCGAGCGTGTGTTTTATTACCGACGCGGGGAATTGTGCCGGTGGGGAATATGGTGGGGCCAATACGCCGGATGGGAGTTCGGGCGGAAGTTCCGGTGGCGATGACCCTGAGTGGGAACTGGATAACAAAGAACGTTGTCACAAAGAGGGATATACCTTAACATCCTGTTCTTCTTCGGTTCAAGAACCGGTCAACTATTGCCCTTATGATGACACCTATTTTGAAAAATGTATGTGTAAAACAAATTTAGTCACCTGCACCAAACCTTATTACGGCGTGGGTGAAAGCTGCGGCGGGAAATATGCCTCCTGCCAGCTGGATAATCCGCGGGCTTGCAAAGAAGACGGGTATTCCCAGACCGGTTCTTGCAGCTCGGTTCAAAATATCAACAAACGCTGCCCATACGACGCCAATTACTTTGACAAATGCGTCTGCCGGTCAGACCTTTACACCTGCTCATCCCCATTGCAAGGCGTCGGCACCGCCTGTGGCGGCAAATATGCCAACTGCCAGTGTCCAAGTAGCTATAAAAGCTGCGATTGCGGCGGCGCAGCCGGGGCAACTTTCTGCTCCTGGGGAGGAATTACCCGCTATTCAAACTGCAAAGCCTGCTGTGAGCCGACGTGCCAGAATGAAAGTAACTGCAAATACGGCTCATCAACGGTTGATGACGGTTGCGGCGGATATTGTACGGTTTGCAACAAGACGGGAAATTATCATTGTCCGGACGGCTCTTCGGTGCCGGATGCGTCTATGTGCCAAAAAGATCCGGACGGGGTGATTATTCAGGAAGACGGGTTTTGTATTATTCTCAGCAAATATCAAGGGTATGGGTACGGAAACAGTGCTATTGCCAGTACGCCGGCGGGATGGAAATTTGCATCGCTTTCCGTTATGCAGAAGGCATCCCAGCATATTGATCTTCTTAATCAGCAGCTTAATAAAATCGGAGAACCGGATTTGCTCAATACCTGGTACTGGACGAATACTTATTTTGTTTATACGGACGAGGAACAGCTTGTTTATATTATAAATCCGTATTCCGGGGAATACCGAGAAAGTGCCGGCCGCGGTGAAAGTGGTATACATCAGGCTTATTACCGTTACTATAAAGAATGCAACTAATTTGCAGATAATAAAAACTCCGGGGTTTGACCTCGGAGTTTTTATTACGGTTTAACGACAATCGTTCAGGGGTTCAGTACAACGGCCAAAAACAGTCTGTTGTTGACAGCCGTTGTTTTGGCCAGTTTGGCATAAGCTTTGTCATCAAAAGCCGTTCCACGCCAGACCGGTTTGTTGTCCAACCAGATTACCCACGGCTCACTGCCCTCCTGCACATTTGCGATATTTTCATCAAACAGCAGGTTTAAATTTCCGGGAGTGAAATTGCCGATTTCTTCCTTGCAAAAGCCTTGTCTGATTTGATCTGCCAAAATATCGACCGCGGCTTTGGGTTTAAACGGGCAGGTTTCATTTTTCATTAAGTGCATAAAGTTCAGTACTTCTACAATTGTTGTAAACTGATACAACCGCGTTTGTCTAATAAGTTCAATGTAATTGCCCCATGATGCGTTTACATCATTTGTCAGCGCCTCCCATTTCATTGAGGCCAGAATGCCGCCCAGATTGGCTTTCATGCTGGCTTTGGTGTTTTGATTAAAAATCTTAAACACTTTAGGCTGGGAACAGCAGTCATTGCCGTTATCGACAATACGCATAAAATTGTCATCTGAAAGATATACCATAATTATATAAATTAAATGATTAATAATAAAATAACGCCGTAAAGATAGCATTTTTTACGGCGTTTGTCAATAGACAAAATTTCAGAATTATTCACACTCTTTTGTCTGTTTTAAGATATAATGCTCTTCAAGCTCCCCGATAACCGGTTTTTGATGTGTATCAAGGCGGCGTACCTGCCCTTCTTCCATCCGGAAATAAGTTTGTTCCATTTCCGGGGAATTCAGGGTGATGATACCATCACTCACACTGTATGTTCCCTCATCTTCAAAGACCCCGGCGACTTCATCCATATAAATGCTTTCCATATCGTAGGTTCCATCGCTGTTCAGGATTAAGGTTGTTTCAATCCCCGGACCGCTGGCTGCTGGCAGCACTCCCTGATAGGTTCCGCAATAATGCCGGCTGCAGGCTCCGAGAGACAAGACGACTAAAACTGTCAAACATAATTTATTCATGGCTGCTCCTTTTCTCTATGTTGTTATGCATTGAAATTTAACCCCCAATCTGCGTAACGCGCCGGATCATCAATCCAATTTTCACGGACTTTGACAAACAAAAACAGATGAATGCGTTCTTCCAGCAAGTTTTCGATTTCCTGACGGGCGGCCAGGCCGATTTTTTTTATCATTGAGCCGTTTTTGCCCAGAAGAATAATTTTCTGACTTTCACGCCGGACATAAATTGTCATTTCAGCACGGACGGAATTGTCTTCCCGACGCTGCCAGAGTTCCGGCTCAACGGTCAAAGAATACGGCAGTTCATGCTGAAGATACAAAAACAGTTTTTCCCTGACGATTTCGGCGGCCAAAAGTTTCAGCGGCATATCGGACATTTGTTCTTCAGGATAATACCACGGACTTTCGGGAAGGTTATCCGCCAGATAGCGATAGAAATCATCAATTTGTTCGCCAGTGGCGGCCGAGACCATAAATGTTTCAACAAACGGATGAGCCTGATTAAGCAAAGCGCTGAGTTCAAGCAGTTTTTCTTTTTTGACCAGGTCTATTTTGTTCAGGAGCAATACCGTGCGGATTTTATTTTTATTCAAACCGGCGACAATTGCCTGTACCTCATCATCAAAGCCTTTGTGCGCATCAACCACCAGAACGGTTATATCGGCATCACCAACACCGCTCCAGGCCGAAGCGACCATCGCCCGATCCAGCCGGCGTCTGGGTTTGAAGATTCCCGGCGTATCCAGAAAAATTATCTGGGTGTTGCGGTATATGCCAATCCCTTTGACCAGCGTGCGGGTTGTTTGTACTTTTGGAGAAACGATTGAGACTTTTGAGCCGACAAAATTGTTGGTTATGGTTGATTTTCCGGCATTTGGCGCGCCGATCAGAGCAACAAATCCACAGCGCAGGACATCAGGCGTGCTATTGGTCATGATGAACTCCGAGCTTTTGGAGCATTTGGGAAGCCGCATCCTGTTCGGCCAGTTTTTTGTTGCGGCCGGTTCCCGTCACGCTGCCAATACCCGGAAAACTGACCGAGATGTGAAAGACCGGTTCATGTTCCGCCCCTTCCCGGCTTTTAACTTCATAGAGCGGCGTTTCCAACCCTCTGACATGGGCAACCTCCTGCAGAAGGGTCTTGCTGTCTTTGGGCGGGGCGGTATTTTTGTGAATCAGGTCTTTCCATTCCCGGCGAACATACTCCAGTGCATTTTGGCAGCCGCCGTCAATAAATATGGCACCGATAACAGCCTCGCCGACATCACACAAAACATTTTCATTTTCGCGGATATCTTCGTTGGCAATCCGGATGTATTTGTCCAGTCCCATATTGCGTACAACCTCTGAAACGGTTTCTTTGCAAACCAATGATGTATGACGCTGGGACAAGCTTCCTTCCGGTTCTCCGGGAAAAGTTTTATACAGCATTTCAGCCACGGCAACACCCAAAACCCGATCGCCCAGAAACTCCAGACGTTCATAATTTTCAGAGACTTTTCCGGAAAAGCTGCTGTGAGTCAGCGCCTGTTGCAACAAGCGGCGGTTTTGAAAGTTATAGCCGATAATTTGTTCAATTTTTTCAAAGTTCATTGCCGCCTCTTACTGAATTTTGTCAAACATCCGGCTCCAACGGATTTTCCGGGGAAGATTCCAGAGTTCATACCAATGGCCATCCGTCGAATCATAAGAAAAGAACAAGATACGCGCTTTGCCCACCAGATTTTCAAAAGGAACAAAACCAACGTTTACCCGGCTGTCATCAGAGCGGTCACGGTTGTCTCCCATCATGAAATAATTTCCGTCCGGGACGGTAAACTCCGGGACATTATCATAATCTTCATAATCAGAGATTTCCAGAATTTTGTGTTTTTTGCCACCGGGAAGCGTTTCAATATATTGCCGGTAGCGTTCAACATTTCCGTATTCATCACGCAGGACAAAATCTTCAATCTGTTCACGCTCGACAATCTCTCCGTTGATATACAGCCGGCCTTTTTCCAGTTTGATTTTGTCTCCGGGAAGGCCGATGACGCGTTTGATGAAATCTTTTTTGTTATCCTGAGGATTGCGGAAGACAACGACATCTCCGCGGGAAGGTTCCCCGGCCCAGATACGTCCGTCAAACAAAGGAATTCCGAACGGCAGTGAATATTTTGAATAACCGTAAGTATATTTGGAGACGAACAAAAAATCGCCGACATGAAGGGTTGAATACATTGACCCGGACGGAATTTTGAACGGTTCGAACATAAAAGTTCTGATAAAGACGGCAATCAGAACCGCATAGACAATGGTTTTTATTGTATCAACAAGACTTTCTTCTTTTTCCATATCTTTTTCCTCAAAGATAATCTCAATTCAAACCATTGTTTTAGATAACCGCATTTATTGATGCCCTTATCTAAAACAACTGTTTGCAGTTTATGCCAAGTGTGTGTATTTGGCAAGCATAAAGTTCAGATAAGTTCAATAATAACAACAGCTTGCGCCAGAGGATAGTCATCACTGACGCTTAAATGGATTTTGGCCGTTCCGCCCTGCGATATTTTTTCAAACTGTGCGGCTGCGGCTCCGGAGAGTTTTAATTCGGGTTTGCCCAACATATTATGCACCGTCTGAATATCTTTCAAATAAATCCCGTTGCGAAAACCGGTTCCCAGAGCTTTTGAACAGGCCTCTTTGGCCGCAAAACGGCGGGAAACAAATGCGGCATATTCCTGTGCCCCGAGATGTTTTTTGCTTTGCAATTCCTTCAGCTCATCTTCGCCCAAAATACGTTCCAGCAGGCGCCGGCCATAAGCATTCAGCGAGCGCTCAAAACGGGAAATGTGTGTAATGTCCGATCCTATTCCGATAATCATAATATCCTCCGGGGGTTATTGGGCGGCGCGCGCCACATAGCTGACGACTTTGCTGGCCTTCAGCGCCGAGATAATGTCATTCAGGTGACTGACATCCTTAACTTCAACATCGACCAGCAGTTCAAAATAGCTTACCGTCCGATAAACAATATTCAAGTTGGAAATATTGCCGTTGTTGCGGGCGATCAGGTTGGACAAATCAGCCAGAGATCCAGGCTCATTGGCCAGCATGATTTTCAGGCGGCCGACGTGGACTTCATTGAAAGCATCATCGCCCAAAGCGATATCCAGCCAACGTTCCGGTTCGCCTGCGTATTTTTCCAACATTTTGCAATCAATGGTATGAACGGCAACGCCTTTTCCGGTGGTTACAATCCCGACAATGCGGTCTCCGGGCAGCGGGTGGCAGCAACCGGCAAAGTGGACGGCCATACCGGGAATCAGCCCTTTGATTTTTAAGGGCTCGCTTTTTGATTTGTCTTTTTTCAGGACCCGTTTGAAACTCGGCACCCTGATTGCCTTGACAACTTTGCCGAGGCGGGACTGCTTATAAGCCGGATAAACCGCTTTCAAGACATCCCAGCCGGTGACCAGTCCTTCACCAACTTTGGCATAGATATCATCTATTGAGTCCGCCTCAAAATTCGGCAGGACATTTACCAGGCTCTTTTCAGAAAATTCCAGATTTTCGCCTTTGAACAAACGTTCCAAAATCTCCTGTCCGAGGGTAATGAACTGATCGCGCTTGTGTGCCCGGACATAGCGGCGGATGGCGGCCTTGGCCTTTCCGGTTACAACAAAACGTTCCCATTCTGTCGACGGATGCTGCGCTTTGGAGGTCAGGATTTCAACCTGGTCGCCGTTTTGAAGAACCGTACGCAGGGGACGGATTTCACCGTTTATTTTTGCGCCGACACAGGTATCACCGACAGAGGAATGGACGGCATAAGCAAAGTCAACCGGGGTTGAATTTACCGGCAGTCCAATCAGGTCACCCTTGGGGGTAAAACAAAATACCTGATCGTTATACATTTCCAGTTTGGTGTTTTCCAGAAATTCTTCGGGATTTTGCGCCTGCTCCAAAATTTCCAGCAATTCGCGAATCCAGCGAAAATTCCTGCCTTCAACTTTTTGTCCCTGTTTATATGCCCAATGCGCAGCAACGCCTTTTTCAGCAACTTCGTGCATTTCATAAGTGCGAATCTGGATTTCAATCCGGGTATTTTCAGGACCGATGACGCCGGTATGAATAGATTTATAACCATTGGGCTTCGGGGTTGAAATATAGTCTTTAAAGCGGCGGGGAATCATGTGGTATTTGCTGTGAATGACACCCAAGGCCTGATAACAGGTGCCGACGTCATCAACCGTAATGCGAAAAGCCATAATGTCGGAAAGCTGCTCAAACGAGGCGTTTTTCTGCTGCATTTTGCGCCAGATGGAATAAGGCGTTTTTTCCCGGCCGCTGACGGTTGCCTTGATTCCGTTTTCTTCCATGTCCTTGGAGAGCTGCTTGATAATTTCCGGGACGATATTGCTCCCCTGTTCCCGCAAAAAGTTCAGACGGGCGACAATTGAATCGTGTGCGTCTTTATACAACTCGGCAAAAGCAATTTCCTCTAATTCGCTTTTGACTTCCTGCATACCGATACGTTCGGCCAACGGCGCATAAATATCCAGCGTTTCGCGGGCGATGCGGGCTCTTTTTTCCGGCTTGCAGTATTTCAGGGTTCGCATATTATGCAGGCGGTCGGCCAGCTTTATCAGCAAGACCCGGATATCTTCCGACATGGCCAACAGCAGTTTGCGGAAATTTTCGGCCTGCTTGCTGTTTACTGATTTTTGTTCAATCATGGCCAGTTTGGTCAGGCCGTCAACAATACTGGCCACCTGGTCGCCGAACAGGCTGCGAACTTCTTCAACCGTGGTATCCGTATCTTCTACCGTATCATGAAGGAGTGCGGCAACGATTGAAGCGCAGTCAAGTTTGAATTTGGTCAAAATACCGGCAACTTCAATCGGGTGTGAATAGTACGGGTCTCCCGACTCCCGGAGCTGAGCCCCGTGTTTTTTCATGGCGAAAACATAGGCCCGGTTCAACGCGTCTTCATCAGCGTCAGGGTCGTAAGATGTTACCAATTCAACCAGTTCATATTGTCTTAACATAAAATTTCAACCGCAAAACTTCAAAAATAAAAAAAATAAATCCGGCTTATAACTGCACCGATTCGCCTTATGGCCAGAACCCGTTACAATTATAAACCGGAGATAATTAAAAAATACTGAATCCGGGATTATTCTTCGTCGTCGAAATCAGCGCCGAGGTCTTCACCCATATCCAGAGAATCATCCATGTCGTCCAAAGATATATCGGCATCGCCGTCTGCTTCCATATCCAGATCTGCCGAATCGTCACTATCATGAATCTGCATATTGTCGTCAAGCTCTCCGGCATTAAGCGAAACCGCCGAAAACTGTTCATCCAGGTCGGCAAGCTCTTTTTCAGCCGCAAGAATCTCAAGTTCTTCTTCTTCAGGCTCTTCAACTTCAACATATTTTTGCAGGCCCATCACCAGAGAACGCTGCAATTCTTCAATATTCACCGTGTTTTCGGCAATTTCACGCAGTGCAATCACCGGGTTTTTATCATTGTCTTTTTCAACCGTCATCGGTGCGCCGGCGCTCAAATCCTTTGCCCGTTGTGCCGCAATCATCAGCAATTCGTAGCGGTTCGGGATTTTATCAACACAATCTTCTACTGTAACGCGTGCCATTTCTAAATACCTTGTTCAAAATAAAAAATAAATCTGTGTTAGACTTTATAACAATTTTTATATAAAAAGCAAGCATTAATTTCACAGGCAAACGGGCCCCGTTTGATCCGGTCGCGACCTGGGGCAGGTCGATCCCGTCGGTTAGCGGTTGGTTGATCGGGGCTTGAAGGCGCACTGCGTGCGGATTGTGCCGACGGAGGGTAAATGGTAGAGGCTCGGTGTGTGCCGAGCCTTGTTTTTACCATGAGGTGAGTACCGGACGGACATATTGGTCATGATAGTCTGCATGGTCAAAACGGTCTTCATAACCATCACCCATATTCATAAGATAGTAACTGCCACCACTATAATCTACATATCCAGTAGACGACCAATAATGATGATCTGTAGAAAATTTCTTTCCTCCATTCGAGCTAAGTAAGGTCTCTAAAGAAGATTTATTATTATATATTGTTTCTAATTGTTTTAGACTTGGTAATATTCCTTTTAAGTTACCACAAAAGATATAATTCTGACAAGCTCTGTTACCTGAAGACCATCCCATATACCCCAAATCTTCCATTGCAACATAAAAATTCATTTTGGAAGTTTTAACTGCAACCACTTTACCATTACATTTATAAACATCACCATCGGCACCTGTTAGGATTTCTTTTTTCTGGCAACTTTCATCCTTCCACTCATAGCCGCTGGCGCAGTTGCACGAAAGATATTTTCCATTACAGGCTTGTCCTGAACCACCGGCGTAGCCGGTACCCGTACAGGTATATTTGTAGGAGGAAGAACAAGATTCTTTTTTACAGACCGAACCACTCCATTTATAGCCGCTTTTACAAATACATGTTTTATACTTTCCGCCGCAAGGCTGTCCCGAACCACC
>CALXTH010000035.1 GCA_944391365.1 uncultured Alphaproteobacteria bacterium
CACCCGTTCTTTCCCCACATACCCCGAAAAACCGCTCAACTCGGCCATATAATTCAAAAAACGCCTCACACTCAAATCCGGATACAACGGCGCCCCTTCAGACAAAAAACCGATATTGCTTTTCGATTCGATGGGATTCTCCCTGATATCTTTTCCCAAAACCCGGATAACCCCGGCAGACGGCACAAGATAACCGGCGATCATATTCATCAGAGTTGACTTTCCGGCGCCGTTCGGCCCCAAAAGCGCAATAACCTCACCTTTCCGAGCCGTCAGATTAAGATTCTTGACGGCCTCAGTCTCTCCGAAATTTTTTGACAACCCACTGATTTCGATTGTATAAGCCACATTATCCTCCTACACCTTCGCCGCTTCATACAAAGCAATGGCCGCCGCCGTAGCCACATTAAGACTCTCCACGCGGGCGTCCGTCTGCAGCCTGACCGTCTCATCGCATGATTCTTCGACCAGGCGGCGCATTCCCTTGCCCTCGCTGCCCATAACAAGCGCAATTTTACCGCTTTTATTCATTTTATCCAAAGTTATCGTCGCATACCCGTCCATACCGACCACCCAGAAACCGGCGTCTTTCAGCTTGTCGATGGCCCGGCTCAGATTCGTCACCCGGCAAATCGGCACCAGTTCAATCGTTCCCGCACTGGCCTTGGCCATGGCACCGCTTTCTGCCGGCGAATTTTTATCCTGCATAACCAGAGCCAAAGCTCCGAACGCCGCACAGGAACGAATAATCGCCCCCACATTCTGTGGATCCGTCACCTGATCCAAAATCAACAAACGGCAATGCGCCTGCCCGTCCGCCAGCAGACAAACATCCTCTAGTGTAAAATTTTCCAGAGCCTTTGCCTGCACCACCACCCCCTGATGAACCGCATCGGCAGGCAAAAGGCGTTCAATCTCTTTCTTTGGAATCACTTTCAGCAACGAAACTTCCCGTCCCGAACGCAGCAAAAGCGCCTTGAACATCTCGGCATTTTCCGGCACACACAACACCCCGGTCACAATTCTTTTTTTATTGGCAATCGCCGCCTCCGCCGCATGCCGCCCATAAAGCAGCACACCACCGGAAGCGCTGCTCTTTCCGCCGTTTGATCTGTGATTTTTTCCGTTCATAACCGATTCTCCCCTTATTTAATCACCTTTCGCAAAATACCGCCGGCCGCCGCCAAAAGTTTCTCAGCCTTTTGCCGTCCGCATTTTTTCATCAACATGACACAGGCCGTCTTAACATCCAACTTGCTGCGTTTCAGGTAATCTTCTGCCGTTTTGCCATCCGCTCCCGTAATTTCCTCAATCATCCGACAGGCTCTTGCCCGGAGCTTCTGATTGGAAACCCGCACATCAATCATCAGATTTTCATAAGTTTTTCCGATTCGCACCATTGCCGCCGTAGACAACATGTTCAAAATCATCTTCTGCGCCGTTCCCGACTTCATGCGTGATGACCCGGCGATTGCCTCCGGTCCCACCTGCGGATTGATAAACACATCGGCAAAAACACGCATCGCCGCTTCCGGATTCGATGACACCGCCACCGTAACCGCCCCGGCCTCCCGGGCTTTTTTCAAAACCGTCACGACATAAGCCGGATTCCCGCTGGCCGAAACCGCCACCACCACATCTTTTTCCGTCGGAGCAAACTTTGCCAGATCCGCCAAGGCAAAATCGGCATTATCCTCGGCCTGCTCGACCGAATGCCGCACCGCCTTGTCCCCGCCGGCAATAAAAGCCTGCACCGTCTCGGGACCGACCCCGAAAGTAGGCGGACACTCCGAAGCATCCAAAATACCGATACGCCCGCTGGTCCCGGCTCCGAAATAAGCCAGCCGGCCGCCGTTTTTCAAAGCTCCGGCAATATAATCCACCGCCTTTGCCACCTGCGGCAAAACCTTTTCCACAGCCTCGGCTGCCAGTTTGTCTTCCTGATTGATTACCTCCACAATCTGAACAGATTCCATCAGATCAATATTCTTGGTCGCGGGGTTTCTCTGCTCCGTCAGCGCAATTTCAGCCATCCAAGCCTCTTCTTCAACAAATTAAACCTCTAAAAAGCTACAATATTTTAAATAAATTAAGAAATATCTAAAAAAAGGTGTTGACATTAGGGGCAAAATGCGATTATTTTTCGTGATAGTGATTAAACAGAAAAGTAAGATCCTCTACCCGGGATGCAACAACAGCGTAGGGGTGGCAGAGCGGTCAAATGCAACGGACTGTAAATCCGTCGACATTAGTCTACGATGGTTCGAATCCATCCCCCTCCACCATTAAATTCATGGGTACTCGTAAAAGAGGTTGATTAAGCGGGTGTAGCTCAATGGTAGAGCAGAAGCCTTCCAAGCTTATGACGGGGGTTCGATTCCCCTCACCCGCTCCATTATCTCCCCTTTTGAACACAGTAACAATAAAACTTTTTTAGGATTTATAAAATGGCAAAAGAGAAATTTGAGCGTAGCAAACCGCACTGCAACATCGGTACGATCGGCCACGTAGACCATGGAAAGACAACGCTGACGGCGGCGATAACGAAGGTACTGGCGGAGAAAGGCGGAGC
>CALXTH010000036.1 GCA_944391365.1 uncultured Alphaproteobacteria bacterium
TCTGAAATCGGCTTTGGCAGCTCTGGCCATCGGGATGGTTCAGCCGCTTGGGGCGTTTATCGGCTTGCTGACTATGGGACTCAGTGATAAAATTGTGCCGCTCGGTATGGCTATGGCCGGCGGAACCCTGTTGTTTGTCGTGCTGAATGAGATTTTGCCGGAGACATACAAAATCAAAAAAACGAATCAGTCTGCGTTTGCTTTGTTTACGGGCTTTATCTGTATGACATATATGACAATGGTGCTGGATTAAAGGAAAAGCCCTGAAATTCAATCCAGGGCTTGCTTTTTAATACCGATGGCCAAAATTCCGTCCATTATGGTTCTTTTCCGGTGGACGTTTTTGCGGCGGTGGTGCTTTGTGGCGTCTCTCGGGCGGTGGAACCGGGCGATGATAACGCGGCGGGGGAGGTGGCGGAACAGCATAGGACGGCAGCTCATAGCAGGGCGGACATCCAAATTCCCATATTCCGCAGGATGTCAGGCTTATTGTCAGGCCAATCCCCATGGTCAGTAATAATACTTTTGTTTTCATAAAATGATATTTTTTAGAAAAATAATAAATGTTTTGTCTAATAGTAAACTTTTATACGGAAAGGTCAATACTTAAATGAAAAAAATTGTGTATTGATAAAAAAGATGTTGACGGCGCCGGAAAGATGGGATAAATATGTTTTCGGCAGCGATGCCAATGGAGAGTTGGCAGAGTGGTAATGCAGCGGATTGCTAATCCGTCACCCCGAATAGGGGTGCACTGGTTCGAGTCCAGTACTCTCCGCCACTTTCAGAGGGCTTTCGCCCTCTTTTTTTTGTAAAGGGGCTGAATTTTCTGTTATGGGGTGTATTTTTTGCTGTCGTATTAGAATTTTGTTGGCAGATTCGCGTTTTGAAGAATAAGGTAAGGGAAAATATCATGGGCTTTTATTTAAAGAAAGGGTTTAATTTTGGTCCGGTACGGGTGAATTTTTCCAAATCGGGGATTGGTGTTTCTGTCGGCGTTAAAGGTGCCCGTCTTGGTGTTGGCCCCAGAGGGAGTTATGTCCATGCCGGGCGGAAAGGTATTTATTACCGAAAAGGATTAGGCGCCCGTTTCGGATGGGTGATTTTGCTTCTGGCGGTTGTGGCTGCTGTTATTTATTGGGGATTTTATCAAATATAATTTGCAAACGGGCGCCGTTTGATCCGCGACCTGAGGCAGGTCGATCCCATCGGTTTGCTGTTGAGGGATTGGGGCATGAAGTGCACTGCGTGCAGATTGGGTCCCTGTTGAGAGAGAAGAGGCTCAGGAGAAATCCTGAGCCTTTTTGTCAGGTTGGTAGAGCCGGTCTTTCTTTTTACATCATTTTTTCGTCTTTATATTGAATTTATGATTTACAAGTATTTTAAAATATGATATACTATCCTGGTGTGATGTTATAAAGGATGTGTGTCATGAAGTTTCAAGTTTATTTAGTCTTAGGGACAAGTTTGTCCTTTATTCCGGCTTTGGCTTGGGGACAATGTGTTACGGTACAGGATTGTGCCACGCTTGGTTATACGGAGAGTTCGTGCAACGGTGGCAAAGGGGTTAAGTGTCCGTTTGGCAACGGGTGGTTTTGTGCCGAAGATGAATCTACGGTTTGCGCAGAGAACGGATTTGAATATAGTTGTACAGGGACCGGCTACGCCGGTGGCGCAGGCTCCGCCTGCGGTGGCAAATATGTTCAATGTACGTGTTCAAGCGGCTATGAATGGAAAAACGGAAATTGCCAGAAAAAAGAGGTTTTGAATGGTGCCGATGGTGATGTTTATAAATGTAATGGTAAGGTTGTCGGGGTTAAAACTTCGGGGATGAATTTCTATGTTGCAATGGAAGATTTGGGTCCTATGAACTGGAGCCGCGCATACAGTTCATGTAAAAACTATAGTTTCTGTGGTAATTTGAAAGGAATATTGCCTACAGAAGATCAACTCCTTACGATGTATAATAATAAATCCTCGTTGAATAGCTTATTATCAATGAATGGTGGCGCAAAATTAATAGAAGGGTATTATTGGTCATCTACCTACTACAGCAGTGGCAGCCACTACATTGTGATTATGTCTAATGGCAGTGTGGACAACCTTTGGGGTGACAGCAGTAGCAACTATGTTCGGCCGGTGTTGGTGAATTATTAGAGTGTTTTTCTTTAGTTTAAAGTCCGGTGGTTATAGACTGTTCTGTTTTGTGAGGATAGTTTAACACCGGGCTTAAAGGCTTTCCCGGCCATCGCAATAGCGTCGGATGGTGGAGAAGACTTTCCGGTAATAGCTGTCATCATGGGGAACAAAGTCCGACAACCAGAAATAGCCGGCTTTGTATTCCTGAGTGTTTTCATCGTTGCGGACTATGCCGGAAGAATAGATTTTATCAACTTTGTGGTTAAACAGATTTTGCAGGTCTTCAAGATCAAATTCAAAGATGCCGTCGACTTCATTCTCCTGCAGCCGGAGCTGTGAAAAATCCGTGTCAACTTCGCAGAGATAAGTTGGGTTAAACTCATTATCAATCATATCTTTGCTGCGAATGGATTTTTTGCCGGTAAAAAGTTTTACCAGTTTTTCAGGGGCAACTTTAAGGCCGAGTTCTTCCTCAATTTCACGAATACCGTCGCGGTTCTTTTCTCCATGGCGAAGATGTCCGGCGGCCGATGTGGCTAAAAGGTTGGGATAAAGTTGTTTGTTTTTGCTGCGAAATTGCAGCCAGACATGACATTTGTTTTCCGGGGAACGTCTGATAATCCAGCAGCGAAAAGCCGTGTGCCACAATCCTTCCCGGTGAGCCTGCTGTTTGGTGGCCGTTCCCAGAGGGTTCATGTTTTCATCATAGATATCAATCAGTTCTTCAGTCATTTGGCGCCTCCTTTTGGTTTATTCGGCTGTGAAGATTACTCCTTCGACATCTTGTCCGGCTTCCTGCCTTAAGGTTACAGTATATTGATTTATCTTAGAATATCCGCTCTTGATTAACAAAGTCTTAATGTGGTCGGGGTTGTGTTGAAAGCGTCCTGCCGGGGTCAGGGTAAAAGGGACATCCGTAAAGGATTTTTCAACAGAAAAGCATATTCTGACGGGAAAGGTTCGGGACAGAACCGGGGACAGATCTCCTATGTAACAGAAAACATCAGCCGCGATAAACAGATCAGTTCGGATTGTGTTTGTTTGGAGAAAACTCAGGATATCCTGCTCAATCAGTTTGTCATATAATTTTTTTTCGGCGGCAATTTTGAGCATTTCGCTTGAAAGGTCAACGCCGATAAAAGTGTTGGCCTCGGTTTTTAAGGCGGCGGCAACAAGCCCCGTGCCACAGCCGAGGTCTATGATTGTTCCTTCCGGGGAGCCGATAATCTTTTTTATCTGTTCGGGAAGGCTGTATGCGATATTTTTCAGGGTTTGTTCATAGTTCGGGGCAAACAGGTTAAACAGTTCACGGCTGTAATCGGTTGTGTTATCTTCTGACCGGTTCCGGCAAAGGGCTGCGGACAAGTGGCGGGCAAAGTGGTTTTGAGGATAAGTTTTGAGCCAGTTGTCAGCAATTTTTTGTGCTTTTTCGGGAGCTTTTGCATAAAGGAGCGTGAGCGTTTCGGCAATATTGGCGGAAAATTCGGTGCGTTCCGGATTGAGCCGCAAGGCGTTAAAAAAGAGGCCGAGCGCTTCGTCCAAGTCTCCCATATCCCGCTGAATAATTCCCAGATTGTTACTGATTTCCGGCGTGTCCGGCGAAAGGATGACCGCCTGATGATATATCTCAACGGCTTCCTGCAACCGGCCGGAGCGATAAAGCATGTCGGCGTAGTTTGTCAGAATATCTGCCCGCTGCGGTGCGCTGTCCAGTGCCCGTTTATAATAGTTTTCCGCCTGCTTATATTCCTTTTCCAGGGTCAGGATATCCGCAAGGCCTTTTATGGCGTCAGGCAATCCGGGGAACAGCTGCAAGCAACGTTCAAACGCTTCTTTTGCGGCTTGACGGTTGCCGCATTCGGCTAAAAGCTCAGCTTCCAGCAGACAGGGTTCGGGGGCTTTCGGAGCTTTTGTTCGGGCCTGTTTGGCAAAGAGGAGCGCTCTTTGATTGTCTCCTTTTTCTCTGAAATAAACACTCAGGTAAAAATCGGGCAGCGGAGAAGCCGGATATTGTCCGGAAAGTCTGAGGAGTTGTTTTTCCGGTTCGGCAGAGGCTAAAGCCAGCTCAATCAGGGCTTCAATATAATCCGGATCCTGTTCTGTTGCTTTTTGATAATATTCGGTGGCATTTTTCCGGTTTTTCAGAGACTTTTCCGCATTACCCAGCTGGTAATAGGCTTCGGGGAAAAAAGGTTTCAGTGAAACGGCTTTTTGAAGAACCTCTTTGGCTTCAGCCGGCTTTTGCAGACGGAGCAGCGACAAACCCAGATTGAAATAATAAGGTGCAAAATCCGGGGAGGTTTTTATGGCCCGGGAGAAGAGGGAGGCCGCCTCATCATCAATATTTTTGCTTTGAGCCACAAGGCCGAGCAAATTCAGCACATCGGGATTATCCGGCGCCGTTTCAAGAATTTGGCGGTATATCATTTCCGCTTCGGTCAGTTTTCCGGCATTGTGAAGTTTTAACGCCTGTTGAAATAAAATATCATAAGACATCCGGGGTCTGCTCCTTTTTTGTCGTTATTGTAGCGGAAAAAATAAAAAAATCCAGCGGCAAGTGAATATTTTGCTTGAAATTATAAAAAAATATGGTACATTTTGCTCACTTCCGGGAATGAGGATTCACAAAAAGGACTGTTTCTGAGTTGTGTTTCCCGTCCGACGGGCTCCGTTAAGCCATTTTTCTGCAAGAACGGCAGTCGTGTCGGAACTACCGGAACAATAATGTTTTGATTAAATAATTAAGGGAAAAAACCTATGAAAAGTATTGTTAACGCAAAGAAAAAGGCTACCCGTCGTTACACAGCGTCCATCTGGGGCGATGAGCATTCTTCTTTTGCCAGAAGAGAA
>CALXTH010000037.1 GCA_944391365.1 uncultured Alphaproteobacteria bacterium
TTTGTTCCAGTTTCAGTACTTCGGTGTTCTGGTTAAAATAGCCGACAGGCGCTTCAATATTGTACCAGGTACCTTTGGCCGTCGGAATGATGCCTTTAGGATTAATGAGTTTGATGAGTTTTGAGCCGGGTTCGGTTTCATCAATATTGTCGGCGGTGAAGTTGTTGACTTTGTTACTGCGGTCCGTGATGTAAAAATCAGTTTTTTCCATGTGCAGTTTTTCAAGCTCTCCTTTTTTGGGGAGGGTGATGTCAATTTTTACGGTATCTTTGGCCTGTTCTATCTGTGGAATGAAAATCAACAGACCAAGCAGAACCGCCGCGAGACTCGGCAGCAGGAGGCGGATGTGCCGAATCAGCCGGGAACGCCGGTCGAGTTCATTGGCTTTGTCCGGGGCGGCCAATGGGGTACTGCCGTAAAAATAATCGTCTATTTTCTGATGATCAATCACGGGTTCAGGCGGCTCCGGCTTTCAGGCAGTCATGCAGGTGGATGATGCCGATCGGTTTGTCGTTGTAGACGACGAACAGCTGGGTAATGCCTTTGCCGGTGTTGTTCATGATATTGACGGCTTCGGCAACCAGAGTGTCGGCGCTGATGGTTTTGGGGCTGCGGGTCATCACATCTGAGGCTTTCAACGACAGAATGTTGCTGCCCATATAGCGGCGCAGGTCTCCGTCGGTGATCATGCCGACGAGGTTTCCGTCAGTGTCGGTTACGCCGACGCAGCCCAGCATTTTTCCGGTCATGGTCAAGATGGCATCGGGCATTGGTGTTTCTTCACTAACCAGCGGAATTTCATCACCTTTATGCATGAGGTCAGAGACTTTTTGCAGAAAAGCGCCGAGTTTTCCGCCGGGGTGGCGCTGTTTGAAGTCATTTCGGGAAAAACCTTTGCGTTCCAACAGGGCAATGGCCAGAATATCACCAAGGACGATGGTGGCGGTGGTGGAGGATGTCGGGGCCAGTCCCAGAGGACAGGCTTCACCGTCATCGGGGAGCTCCAGCCAGATGTCTCCGGCTTTGCCCAGAGCGCTGTTTTTGTTTTTGGTGATTGCAATCAACGGGATTCCGAACCTTTTGCAGTAGACAAGGATATCTGAGAGCTCCCGGGTTTCGCCGGAATTGGAAATGGCGACGACGCAGTCTTTTTCTGTTATCATGCCGAGGTCACCGTGACTGGCTTCACCAGGGTGAACGAAGAACGACGGGGTACCGGTTGAGGCCAGAGTTGCGGCGATTTTGCGGCCGACGTGTCCGGATTTGCCCATGCCGGTAATGATGACACGGCCTTCCGTTTTTTGCATGATATCCAGTGCTTTGGTCAGGTTGTCGCTCAAGTTGTTCTCCATCATCCGGAGGGCTTCGATTTCTTTATCAATCGTGTGTCTGGCGGATATGAGATCTTTGTTGTCCGATGTGTTAATTCTTTTTTCCAAAGCTGTTTTTTCAATCTTTTCTGACATTAGTTCTTTTTGCGACAGATAGCAAGTGTTTTTTCGCATGGTGGCGAATGTATGGTTATTTGGGAACGCGCATGACGTTGCCGCGAACCTGCCAGCTTTCTTTGTCCCAAAGTCCCAAAAAGCTGAATTTATCATAGGTGATGGAGGCATTGGTGAGATAGTCGCCGTGGTATTGTTGGAGGAGAGCTTCGGCCGCGTTGTCAATTTTTGGGGCGGCACCGAAGGGAATGAACAGAAAATGGTATCCGGTCTGGGTGTTGCTGACATTTTCGGCTACGGTTTCGTTGTCGGCGGCCAGGTTGTAAAGCGACATCGGGCGCGGGGAGACGGCGGAGAAGGTTCCGTGTAGTGATGTGCAGCCGCTTAGAAGAAAGAGCAGCAGAGCGAGCCGTTTAATTGTCTTCATCATTGAAACCTCCGAACATCGGGGCAAGTTTTATACCATCGGCGGTGATGGTGATGGTGTCTTCTCCCAAAGGAAAGCCGAAAGAAAAGCTGCGGTCGGCTTTTAGGTTGACTAAAATGTCAGTTTCGGAGAGGTCAAGAGCCGCGCGAACGGCTTCTTCCAGCGAAGGAGAGCCAAAAGTGAAAAACAAAAAGGTACGGCGTGTTGATGACGCCGAGATGTTTTTTATATATTCGGCTTGTTCAAGTTGTTTGAGTTCAATTTGGTTTAAGTCAGGTGAAACGACCCCTAATTCGGCGAAGCGGGAAGTGCATGCATTTAACAGCAAGATTGACAGTATGAACAGTCTTTTAAACATATTTTCTCCTTAATTTATTATGTTAACCGGCGGGGCTTAAAAGTTCGTTAATCAGATGGTAAAAATGTATTTATGAAGAAAATTAAAGCTTGTCATTTAGTTAATGAATTGTATAATAAGCAGCAATTATTTATTTTTGTGTTATTAAAAATTGTTATGTTATGAAAGTTAATCAGAAAAAAATGCGATGGGGCATATTGCTCTATGTTTTTTCGTTGCTGTTCTTTGTCGGAGACGCCATCTATCAAGGGTTGCGTCCGCTGGAGACGGAAAGTTATCAAGTTACAACGCTGTTGATTGATAAAGTGAAACCAACTTATTATGTTGAATTGGCAGGCGAGCGTCGGGATGTTTCAATGGTTCGTCCCGGTAAAGGCGAATTCAAGGTTTTGTTGTATGAAGGGCTTGATGTGACAGCGCTAAAAATTGTCGGAGATGACGGTTTTTATGTTTATTCCGGAGTTTTGTCCGTGGATGAGGTTCTTTACAAAGTGCATCGTTCGTTATGGGCGCTGCCGGCGTCGGTTGCGGTTTTTGTTTGTTTTTTTGGCGGCTTAGGTGTTTTGGTAGCGTATAGATACAGAAGAACGTAGCCTCGGGGTTGGGGAGAAGGGAGCAGAAATGCTCCTTTCTTTATAGTTTATAGACTCAAATTGACTCAAAAATGCTTTTCCAATCTGTCTTGCCAGCGACTCGGAAGGCGAATCGTAAAAAGGCTTTTCTTCTTTCAAAAGGATTAAAGGTTAAGCTAAGGTTAATAAAAAGTAGACTCAAAATTGATTTTTTTTGTAAAAAAGTGTTGACTTCGGGGGCGAGTGTGTTTAACATGCGCTTGACTTTTTAGGGGAGTTTCCCTAAAAGGCCGTTTTGTATTGAAAAAATAAAATAACGTAATATTTAAGGAAATTAGTGATGCCTACAATTAATCAGTTAATTCGTAAGTCACGAACACCCAAAGTAAAAAGAAACAAAGTTCCGGCTTTGAAGGCGTGCCCGCAAAAACGCGGTGTTTGTACAAGGGTTTATACAACAACCCCGAAAAAACCGAACTCCGCTTTGCGTAAAGTGGCTCGTATCCGCCTGACAAACGGCTTTGAAGTAATCAGCTATATCCCTGGTGAAGGTCATAATTTGCAAGAACACTCAGTGGTGCTGATTAGAGGAGGCCGCGTCAAAGACTTGCCTGGTGTTCGTTATCATATCATTCGTGGTACCTTGGATACTCAGGGTGTATCTAAACGTCGTCAACGTCGTTCTCTGTACGGCGCCAAGAGACCGAAATAATGAGTAGAAAGATGTCACGTCGTCATACTGCAGAAAAAAGAATCGTACTTCCCGACGCAAAATATCATAACGTCGTGGTTACGAAATTTATTAATAATGTTATGGAACACGGTAAAAAGGCCGTTGCCGAAAAGATCGTTTATTCGGCTTTTGACATTATGGCCCAGAAATCCAAGCAAGATGCTTTGGCTGTATTTAACGAAGCCATTGAAAATGTGAAACCGATGGTTGAGGTTCGTTCCCGCCGCGTTGGTGGTGCAACTTATCAGGTTCCGTCCGAGGTTCGTGCCGAACGCCGTCAGGCTCTGGCAATCCGCTGGATTATTGCTGCTGCCCGCAAACGTTCGGAAACGACCATGACCGAGAGACTGGCCAACGAATTGCTGGATGCTTTTGCCAATAAAGGATCGGCCGTTAAAAAACGTGAAGATACTCATAAAATGGCTGAAGCCAACAAGGCTTTCTCTCATTACAAGTTTTAACTTTATTACAGGGACAGGCAAATGGCTCGTACACATAAACTTGAAATGTATAGAAATATCGGCATTATGGCACACATTGATGCCGGTAAGACAACAACAACGGAGCGTATCCTGTATTATACCGGTGTTTCTCACAAGATCGGTGAAGTGCATGAAGGCGCTGCCACGATGGACTGGATGGAACAGGAACAGGAGCGCGGAATTACCATTACTTCCGCTGCAACGACCTGTTTTTGGAAAGGTCACAGAATTAATATCATTGATACGCCGGGACACGTTGACTTTACTGTTGAGGTCGAACGTTCTCTGCGTGTGCTGGATGGCGCCATTACCGTGTTTGACTCCGTTGCCGGTGTCGAACCGCAGTCGGAAACCGTCTGGAGACAGGCGGACAAATATGGAGTTCCCCGTATTTGCTTCTGTAACAAGATGGACCGAATCGGTGCGAATTTTTATCGTTGTCTGGATATGATTGCCGACCGTCTCGGTGCCCGTCCGATGGCTTTGCAGCTGCCGGTCGGTGCCGAATCCGAGTTTCGGGGTGTTGTCGATCTGCTGAATATGAATGCAATTATTTATACCGGTGATACGGCTGATTCTCCGATTGAAATTCAGGAAATTCCGGCGGATTTGAAAGAAAAAGCCGAGAAATATCATCATGAGCTGATCGAAATGGCCGTCGAAGAAGACGAAGATGCCATGAATGATTATCTTGAAGGCAAGGAAGTTTCGGTCGAAACTCTGAAAAAATGTATCCGCAAGGGGACATTGGCTCAGGATTTTGTTCCGGTCTTTTGTGGTACGGCTTTCAAAAACAAGGGTGTTCAGCCTTTGCTTGATGCTGTGATTGATTATCTGCCGTCTCCGGTCGATATTGCTTCGATTAAGGGAATTAACCCGAATACCGATCAGGAAGAGGAGAGACATCCGTCCGATGATCAGCCTTTGGCTGCGCTGGCGTTCAAGATTATGAACGATCCGTTTGTCGGTTCTCTGACATTTACCCGTATTTATTCCGGGACGATGACTGCCGGTTCTTATGTCTATAACTCGGTTAAAGACAAGAAAGAACGCGTCGGCCGTATGTTGTTGATGCATGCCAACAAGCGTGAAGATCTTAAAGAAGCTCATGCCGGTGATATTATTGCTCTGGCCGGGTTGAAAGATACGACAACTGGTGATACTTTATGCGATCAGGCTCATCCGATTGTTTTGGAAAACATGGTTTTTCCGGATCCGGTTATTGAACTGGCGGTCGAGCCGAAGACAAAAGCCGATGTGGAGAAAATGGGTCTGGCATTGTCCCGTCTGGCGATGGAAGATCCGTCCTTTAAAGTTTCTTCCGATCCGGATTCCGGGCAGACGATTATCAAAGGGATGGGGGAATTGCACCTGGAGATTATTGTTGACCGTTTGAAACGCGAATTCAAGGTTGAATGCAATGTCGGTGAGCCGCAGGTGGCTTATCGCGAAACGATTACTTCTCCCTGTGATATTGAATATACGCACAAGAAGCAGTCGGGCGGTGCCGGTCAGTTTGCAAAGGTTAAGATCAAATTTGAGCCGATTGAGGGTTATAACGGCTTTGAATTTGAGAATACCGTTGTCGGCGGAAACGTTCCGAAAGAGTATATTCCGGGTGTTGAAAAAGGTTTGCGCTCGGCAATGGATGCCGGTGTTATTGCCGGATATCCGGTGACCGGTGTCAAATGTAACCTCTATGACGGTGCTTATCACGAAGTCGACTCCAATGTGATGTGCTTTGAAATTGCTGCCCGTGCTGCTTTCCGCGAAGGTATGCGTCAGGCGAATCCGAAGCTGTTGGAACCGATTATGAAGGTTGAAGTGGTGACGCCGGAAGAATACATGGGTGATATTATCGGTGATCTGAATTCCCGCCGCGGTTTGGTTAACGGTATGGATCAGCGCGCCAATGCCCGTGTTATTGATGCGAGTGTTCCTTTGGCCAATATGTTTGGCTATGTTAATACCTTGCGTTCGCTGTCTCAGGGACGTGCTCAGTTTACGATGGTTTTTGACCATTATGCCGAGGTTCCGAAAGATGTTGCGGATAAAGTCAAGGCTAAAAATGCCTAAGACTGTATCAGTTTTGTTTTAAGGAGAGGACAGAATTATCTGTTTTCTTCCTTAAAACGGAACTCAGGCGTTTGAAAAGGGTGACGGGGTTATTTTGGCGTTGTTCTCCCTTTTAGAAACGAGATTTGTATTTTTTACTGGACAGCGGAAAGTTGTCGTGTAAAATGAAACCCTAAAAATGTTTTATTGTTTGTAAATTTGTTTGGAGTATATCTAAATGGCAAAAGAGAAATTTGAGCGTAGCAAACCGCACTGCAACATCGGTACGATCGGCCACGTAGACCATGGAAAGACAACGCTGACGGCGGCGATAACGAAGGTACTGGCGGAGAAAGGCGGAGC